>JAICWB010000099.1 GCA_025935035.1 Terriglobales bacterium | reverse complement strand
TTTTGATTTTCCCGTCAGCGTGATGAACCTCACGCCATGCTTACCGTCCGGCCGCTGCCACATGATCTCGATCTTGCCATGCAGCATCGCCTTGTCTTCGGGCATGATCAGCCGCAGTGTCCCCTCGCCGCTAAGTTTTCTGTCGTTCGGCGCGGTAACGGACATGCCACCTTCACTGATATCGGTGACCGCCACTTGCAATTCAGAGTCGCGGCCCACCTGCAGGTGCGCATATGTATCCACCGGATGCCGCATATAGCGCCGCTTCTCCCGCACGATCAGCGGATGAATCGCCTTGATGCCCTTCATCACCGCGTCCGTGCTGATGGGCTTGTGCAGAATGAACGTTGCCCCGCACTGCGAAACCTTCTTGCGCGAATCCGGGCTTCCATCCACCAGCGCAAACGTGATGGATGATTTGTTCGACTTCCCATTGCGCAGCGCTTCGATCACGTCCGCGCCGTCAGGCACTCCGTCGCAGTCGACGACCACCGCATCATAGCGGCGTTTGGAAAGTCGCATGAGCGAGTCGCCCACCGCTTTGCTTTCATCCACCGTGATGGCAGCAGATTCCATTACGTTGCGGAACACATTAATTACATCGGGATCACGACTGACGATGAGCGCATCAAGTGACATAAAGGGCGGTGACCTCTAGGGCCATCGAGCATATGCCCGTTTTCCCGCCCTTACCAGTAACGAAAGTCACCTGAACCTTGAGGCGCTAGGCGGCGTCAGCGAAGCGGGAGCCGCCTGCCGCAATCCTGAGCGGAGCGAAGGAACCTGCTTTTTGGAAACAACCAACATCATTTCGAGAAGTCCAAAACGGCAGCTGCGCTAGGTACTTTTTCCCACCGCTTGAACTTCTTACCGCCTTCACAGACGCTCCAGTTCGCTCCCGTCCTTTATTTTCTTTAACTTACAGCTTGGCGCGCAGATTGCATTTCTAGAGTAGCTGTTGAACCGGAAGGAGACTCATCCTAATGGCTACAAGCATCGCCGCACCGAACGTAGAACGCCTCACCCTCCCTGACATCGACTTCGCATACGAAAGCAACGGCATCATCAGCCTCATTGACGAAGTGGTTGAGCGCGTCATGAAGAAGCACATGAAGAGAGCCCCGATTGCTATCCAAGATTCGGTAATGGAAGAAGAGCTCGTCCCCTTGCCCAGACCCACCCTCTATTACACGTTCTCCCCTGAAAGCAGTTCCGCCGAAGCCGCGGCCTAAAAGAAAAAGTCCAGATCTTTCGATCTGGACTTCACGCCTTTGGACTGTGACTACTTCCGTCTGCGCAACATCCCACCTAGTGTCATCAAGCCACTACCCAGCAGGATGAACGAACTCGGTTCCGGCACAGGTGCGCCTGGTGTGGTCGCTTGGCCGGTCCCCCATTCTTCGAATCCCGCGTCGCTGGCATTGTTCTCACCAAATCCGGAATACAGATACAGATAAGGTCCGGCGCCCGCGAAAGCGCTTGTCGGAATGTAGGCGAACATGTCGCTCGATCCGCTGCCATGACTCAATGAAGAATCCAGCAGCAGATAGTTGTTAGCGCCGGTATCCAGGCTCCATCGCGCCGCGCCGAAATCGCCACCCGGCGGGCAGCACTGCGGACTAGGCGTTGAGCCAGTGAAGAACTCCAGCGTGTCCAGTGAAAGGAGGCTATCGCTCTTGTCCTGGGCTTCATTGATGTCTAGCATGAATTGGTAGTAAGTCACGCCGTTGAAAGTGAACACTGGCACCGCGCTCAACTTCAGCGAGTGTGTCCACTGTGGGCCGGGCTGTATATCCAGCGGCGGATGCGGAAATTCATCCGTGTTGTAACCGTATTCCGTGCCATTGGCGCGTATCCGCAAGAAGGAATTAAACTGCCCCGTGCCCGACGGCTGCACGCTGCCCTGCTGAAAGATAGCGCCGTTGATCGTGACCATCGCACCGGATGTGGTGAGGTCATACTCGGTGTCAGCGAATGTGTAGGAACAAAGTGCGAGAAAGGAAAATAGAACGGCCAGACGTAGTTGCTGCATGTGGTTCTCCCATATGTCCGAAGTTCTTCAGGAGCAGATGGGGAACTGCTCAGCGCCCGAACTCTTACGGTCCTGTTTTACTGCGGGGTCGCTCGTTCTTCGCCGCATGGCTTGCTGCCCGATAAGAGTGCAAACCTCCAACGGCGTGTTGCCGTGCCACAAAATAAATCGAGAGTTGCTGGAAGTGCATGGCGGCTTCGGGCGCAAAACATTGCGAGTAGATGGCCTGAGTAGCTAAACCGCTGAGAACGCCAACTAAAGGCATCACAACTTTTGGACAAATCACTAACGACTAACAGCCCGCTCATCGACCCCTAACGACTAACGACTGCGTCTAACGACTGCCCACTGATACCATTTGCTTATGCATATCGACTGGTCTTCGGTCCCACTTGAGAAACTCAGCCCTTTGATCGACCGCCAATTCGTCAGCACAGACAACGTCACGGTCGCGCGCTTCTTCCTGCGCAAAGGCGCCACCGTCCCCGAACACCAACACGTGAACGAACAGATCGCCTTCGTCCTGTCCGGCGCTTTGAAGTTCATCTTCCGGGATAAATCCGTCACCATCCGCCCCGGCGAGACCCTCTGCATCCCGCCCAACGTCCCTCATGCTGCGGAAGCCCTCGAGGACACCATCGACCTCGACGTCTTCACTCCACCCCGCGCCGATTGGACCTCCGGCAACGACTCTTACCTACGGAAATGATGCTTGCTTTTGAAACACATCCCGAACGAAGTGAGGGACCCCTATAACTCTGCAAGCCGCTCGCAATCACCACGGCTCTGTCACCCTGAGCGCAGCGGCGTTTTTTGCCGCGGAGTCGAAGGGTCTATGTATTTTGTTTTAGGCTGGTGGGGCTCATGGCTGACGGCTGATGGCCGAGGCTGTACAATCCTCCCGCCATGAAACTCCTGATCTCCCTACTCATCTGCTCGCTCTCCGCCTTCGCCCAGATCTCGCCCGGCGTCTACCAATCGCTCCATTGGCGTTCCATCGGTCCTTACCGCGCAGGACGCATCTCCGCTGTCGCCGGCGTCCCATCGCAGGTTGAAGTGTTTTACGTCGGCACGCCCGAAGGCGGCCTCTGGAAGACTGACGATGCCGGCCAGACCTGGCGCCCGATCTCCGACGCCATTGGCGTTGCGCCCATCGGCTCCATAGCCGTCTCGCCGTCCAATCCCAACATCATCTATATAGGTACGGGAGAGATGTACGCGTCGTCCGGCGGCACATCGCCCGGCAAAGGTGTCTTCAAATCCACCGACGCCGGCAAGACTTGGACCAACGTCGGCCTCACTGACACTCACCTCGTCACTGCACTCTGCATCGATCCGAAGAATCCCGACATCATCATCGCCGCCGTTACCGGTGACCTTTTTTCCGGCCCCGCGCGCGGTATCTACAAGTCCACTGACGGCGGCAAAAATTGGAAGAAGACATTCTTCAAAGACCAAGACACCGCGATGATTGACATGAACATGGCCAATGGAAATCCCAAGGTCATGTACGCGTCCACCGGACATCGCTCTGTCGCGCCGCCGAATCCGAATCAGCCGCCCACCGCCGCCCAACGCCGCGAACCAGACGCCGCCATCTATCGCTCTACCGACGAAGGTTCCACTTGGACCCAAGTCGCAGGCAAAGGTCTCCCTGCTGAACCTTGGGGACGCGTCGGCGTAGCCGCAGCTCCCGGCGCAAGATCAAAAACGGTTTACACCATAGTGAATCAAGGCTTCTTCCGCTCAGACGATATGGGCGACACTTGGACGCAGACCACGAAAGATCCCCGCGTCGTCTCCAGCGGATACTTCGGCCAGATCTTCGTCGATCCCAATGACGGCAACAGCGTCTACGTCGGACAAACTTCCATGTACCGCACCACCGACGGCGGCAAGACCTTCGCCTCCGTCTTCGGCGCGCCCTCCGGCGACGACTACCATTTGCTTTGGATCAATCCCGCCAATTCCAATTACATGCTCGCCGGCGTCGATCAAGGCGCGGTCATCAGCGTGAACCACGGTGACACCTGGTCCAGCTGGTACAACATGCCCAACGGCCAGTTCTACCACGTCACCACTGACAATCGTTTTCCCTACTACGTTTACGCCGCGCAGCAGGACAGCGGCACCGAAGCTGTGGCCAGCCGCAGCGACTTCGGCGAGATCACCGATCACGATTGGGCGCCGACAGGCGGATTCGAATTTTCATTTATCGCGCCTGACCCCATCAACAAAGACATCGTTTACATCGGCGGATGGTATGGCAGCATCATTCGCTTCGATCGCACCACCGGCCAGGTGAATCCCGTCTTCGTGCGCACGCCGAAGTACCGCACAGCCGGCATGGCTCCGTTGGCCTTCTCCCCGCAAGACAACAAGACGCTCTACGTAGGCGCGCAGTTCATGATGCGGTCTGACGATCACGGCGACCACTGGTCTGAGATCAGCCCCGACCTCACGCACGTCGAGCCCGCCCCCGGCACAACCCCTTCGCCCGCCGACCGCGCGCGCAACAACAATGCCACCATCAGCACCATGTCGCTCTCGCCCGCGCAAGAGAATCTGATCTGGGTCGGCACATCGAACGGGCTCATCCACGTCACCCGCGACGGCAAGACATGGGCCAACGTCACGCCGCAGGGGATCCCCGAGCGCAGCTTCATCAATGAACTCGAAGCCTCGCCGCATGATCCTGCCACCGCCTACGTCGTCGTGAACGCATTCCGCGACGTGAAGCCCTACATCTATCGCACGCATGATTTCGGCAAGACCTGGCAGCTCATCACTGCAGGCATGTCGCCGGACTTCATCGCGCGCGTAGTCCGCGAAGATCCCGTCAACAAAAATCTGCTCTACGCCGGCACGGAAGACGCCCCTTACATCTCCTTCGATGGCGGCGATCACTGGCAGACCCTCCGCCTCGATATGCCCGTCACTCCAGTGCGCGACATGAAGATTCACGGCGACGATCTAGTCGTCGCCACCTATGGTCGCTCGCTCTACATCCTCGACGACGTAACTCCCTTGCGTCAGCTTGAATCCTGTCAGCATCATGGCGATCGGGGCTGCCCGATAGTGGGAGAAGAAATGCTGAACCAGCCGGTGCCCTTATCCGGAGAAAAAGCCGCGTCGAATACTAGCGGCTTCCTTTTCACTCCCGAAAAAGCCTGGCGCGTCCGTTGGGACAACAGCCAGGACACGCCGCTCCCCAAAGAAGTCCCACACGGTGAGAACCCGCTTGACGGCGCCATCATCGACTACTACCTCAAGACTCCCGCAGACGCTTCTTCGCTCAAACTCCAGATCTTCGATGCGCAACACAACCTAGTCCGCGAATACACCACCAAGCCCGCCGCCTACGACCGCGCGCCCAAGAACGTCCCCGACTATTGGTTCGAAGAACCCGCCACGCTCTCCAACAAAGCCGGCATCAACCGCTTCGCCTGGGACTTCCGCTATCCCGCGTACAAACAACTTCGTTACAGCTACTACGGCAACACCACGGAGTACATCGAGTACACGCTCGCTGATCACACCATCCCCGGCAAGACTCCACATGAGATGCCGCAAGGCCCACTCGCAGTCCCCGGCGAATACACCGTCGAACTCACCGTCAACGGACAAAAATACACGCAGCCTCTGCACGTCGAACTCGACCCACGCGTTCATGCCACGACCGCAGACCTGCAATTGCAACTCGACACCGAGCGCAACATCGCCGCGCAGATGTCCGTGACCTACGACGCATTCAACACACTCGAACCGTTGCGCACCGCCATCGAAGAACGAAAGAAAGCATTGCCACCCGCAACCCCGGCAGCAGCCACCACCGGAGGTCTGATCTTGCCTACCTCGACGTTGGCACGCGCGACGAGCGGGGCAGAACCACAGAACCAGCGGCAAAGCCGCGCCATAAAGTTAGCCCAGGCCGTAAGGCCTGGGGAAGATGACATTCAACAACAGAGCGCCGAAGGTGCGACACCGGACCTTGCCGGATTCCGCGGCAACAATCCCAAAGAAGAAATGGAAGAAGAGAACGAATTCCAACGCCGCGGCCCAGGCGGCCCAACCGCCGCACCCGCCAATCCGCTCGACGCCTACGCGCAAGAATTCGACCGCATCCGCGACGGCTCCGCGCGCGATCTCGGCGTCGGTCCTATCAACCGCGAGCTCAATCGCCTCGCCGGCATGATCGGCTCCGGTGACGGACGCCCTGCCGGCGCACTAGTTGACGCCGTTCACGACACCTGCCAGCAACTAGAAAAGCGCCTGGCCCAGTGGAAGGAACTTGTGAACTCACCCTCCTTGGCCGACGCCAACGCCTACTTGCAGGAACACAAACTAGCGCCGCTGCCCAATCTTCCCCAGCCGCCAGCAGCTCCAGCATGTAAGTAAGACCAACCGTGCCCCATCCCTTATCGCCGCGATTTTGTTTTAGGCGGCGATAGGGTGGGCATCCACCAATGTGCTTTTACTCCGTAATACCAGCGCTCGGCCTGAAATCCACACCCACTGACATCCACCCACTCACCCTGTACAATAGATGTAATCATTCATACATAAAGGAGACTCCCATGGCAGGTTCTACTTTCGGCAAACGCCAAAAAGAGATGAAGCGCCAGGAAAAGCGCCTTGAAAAGTCCGCGCGGCGTGATCAGCGCAAAGAGCAAAAAGGAAGTGCTCAAGAGGAAGAACTTAAGGTACTCGATGGTCCCGTAGTGAATTTCGATTACGACCTCGAAGACACCACATCCCGCTAAAGTTCCAACAATCAGAAAAGGCACGGCGCAAGCCGTGCCTTTGTTTTTCCCGGATCAACCAAACTATTCATGAACGCTGTGCCCCATCCAATCGTCCGGGTCTTGGACGATTACGTGGGGAATTAACCATTACCGTCTCGCATACGTGCCCCATCCCTTACCGCCGCGTTCTCTGCGGCGATAGGGTGGGCACCCATCAATATGCTTTACTCCGTAATACCACTGCCGTTTTCCTAACAACTAACAACTAACAACTAACGACTAACGACTAACTACTAACTACTAACTACTAACTACTGACTACTGCCTCTTAGCCGCCGGCGGATCAATAGCCGCTTCCATCAACAACCGCGCCGCAGTCTGTTGCATCCGCGTCGTGTCCGCGTCATATGGAACCACCGCATAGACAACCGCACCCACGTCAAGATGTACCAGGCTGTAGTAGCCCAAATAATCCTGTCCGCCCACTTTGTCGCGCAGCATTGATCGCACTCCCGGGCCCAGGTAGATCACATACACTGAATTCGCTTTCGGAGCCTGCATCGCTCCCGTCGCGATCCAAGTCTGTATCTGCCGCTGAATATCCAAGTCCGTCAGCGGCGGATGCAGCCTCATGTCCGTGAAATCCTCCACGAACGAATTACGAGACTCCACCGCGCGCATCTGCGACTTCTGCATCTCCTGCTGCTTCGCCGGTCCCGCCGAAGTCAACAAGTTCGTCAACTCCTGTTCCTGCGCGCGGGTCGTTTCCTCTGCCCACGTCCCGCCGTAGAACATGCTTACCTGTTTCGGCGCGTGGATCGCGGCCACTTCCCTGCCGCTCACCGTGGACGCGCCACTATCCGCGCGCACCACCCGCACCTGTCCGCCATCTTCATCCGGCAATAGATCGCTTGTGTTGTTGGCCGCATTCTGTGAATAGCCCAACATCACCAGGCTTGCGATCGAAAGCAGTGTTAGTGAGATTCTTCTGCTCATAACCTTTTCTCCTTTTCTTTTTCCCGTTCCGACCGCATCTCTACTGCGTAACATTCAGCGCAAAGTCATCCACTACGAATGAGGTTTGCAGCGTGCTATCTTCCACTCCCACCAGGTACACCTGGATGGTCTGCCCTTTGTAGCTCAGCAGGCTGAACGTCTTCAGCGAGTAACCTGTGTTGTGATTGAGGTTGGAATAGGTAGCCAGAGTTGCCAGCACCGTCCCACTTGAATTACGTATCTGCACTTTCAGCGTGTCATACGCGGTGCTGGTTGTCGTCTCCGCTGTATCGATATGCAGATAAAAGTTCAGTGACGCCGCCGTTGCCGCGGAAGGTATCGCTACCTGTTGCAGCAACGTGTCGGTGGTCGCGGTGCCGTAGCCATCGAGCCACGCTTTCCAGCTTCCGCTGTGTGCCGCTTCGCTGGTTGAGTTGGTGATCACACCGCTGGTCGCCGTCCAGTTCACGTTGCCGCTTTCAAATCCCGGATTCAGCAACACCTGCGTAGTTCCACCACCACCGCCGGAAGTTGTCACCGTCAGTGACACGCTCGTGGTATGCGTCTTGCCGCCACCCGTGCCCGTCACCGTGATGGGATACGTGCCCGCCGCCGCCGTCGAACTCACCGTCAGTTGCAGTGAAGAAGTCCCGCTGCCCGGCGCCGCGATGCTCGTCGGCGTGAACGCCGCCGTCACTCCACTCGGCATGCCACTCGCGCTAAGCGAAACGGCAGAATTAAATCCGCCGCTCACCGTTGTCGTGATCGTGGAAGTGCCGGAGCTTCCCGGCGCCACACTCATACTCGTAGGCGAAGCAGAGATCCCAAAGTCCGGGTTTGATGTCGGATTAAAAATAATGTCCAGCACCGGATGTATCTCGATCCCGTTCGGCGCTACGCCGGTCTGCCCATGCAGAAAGTCGAACATTCCCACGCCCTTGATCTGTACCGGGATGTTCGCCGTCTTGAAGCTGGTAGTCGCCGTAAACTTGGCGTTGAATTCGTTGCGGGCATTCGTAATGCCGCCGGTGAACACGCTTCCCGTTCCTACGCAACTCGGCGAGGGTATCTCCGCGATCATCGTGTTCCCGCTCGCATCCTGGATAACCAGGTGATAATCGCTGTCGCTCTCCAGCTTGTATTCCGTGAGCGTCGCGTTGATCACCCACTCCGTCGTTTCCGTCGGAGCAACGCGATTATTCGCCGGTATGGGATTCGGTGCCGTTAGCGCCCTCATCGCCGCAATGGTCGTGGCGCTCGTCGAACTCAGATTGACCAGGTTCTTGTCGGCATCAGTGCCGGTCTTCACGCTCCATCGCTCCACGCCGCACTGTGCGACGGCAACAGATTGCGCAAATAAGAT
>JAICWB010000232.1 GCA_025935035.1 Terriglobales bacterium | reverse complement strand
ACAAGCGGTAAGTTGTTTCGAGCAAGCCGGGACCAAGTGCTTTATGAACTTTAAAGGCTGAGTCAAGGATCACTCTACTCAACACATTTAACTCTTCCGGCACGGGCTGAAATCGGGGGGATGCCACTTCAACTTACCTCCACTACTTCTTTGTGAAACTTCGTCCGTTTGTGTCTTGTGGCGGGTTCACGGCAACTCGTATTCCAGCTCATACGAGTGGGCTTTGCCTTCGATGATGATCTTCAGTTCGCCTTTGATTCCCTGGAGGCTGTCAGTGCCGGAGTCTGGGGCGATGTTCACGCGCCAGTATTGCGGGGTGCCGCCTACCATCACTCCTATGTGATAAAGAGAGAACGAGCCGGTGCGTCCGGCTAGCGTGCCGGTCACCCGCTCGACCGCGACAGCGGCGCCCGAGCCTTGGACCTCTCCCATGGCGCTTAGCATCTCGCCTTTGCTGCTGCCGGCAAGATCGCCGTGATACTGCTTGTCGAGCGACATGCGCCCGAGTTTGGAGGAAGCGTCAGTGTTGTAGGGCTCGATAGGCAGGATATTGACGTCGAATGTTCCTTTGGCTGTTGGCATGTGGGGAATTCTATCGGAAGGCTTACTAGCCAGCATCAACTAAACCCAAAAGATCTTTCCGGTTTCTCTGTTCTGCGTGTTGCGTCTGCGCGAGAGGCTGCTACTGCATCCGGACAGGGACTTTACATTCCATCGGCGAATAGCTCATGGCTTTGGTGGACTTCTCCACCCAGAGACAAGAAAGCTTTCTTTCGTCGGCGATGCCATTTATCTGGACCGCTACGATCACGCCCGTCGCGTCGCCGGTACTGGTGCTGGGAGACACGGCACCGCGGATGTCGTGCTTGTTTATGGTGCCGTATTCGCCTGTTGGTCCCCAGTCGAGTTGGAACTGGCCGTAGGTGTATTGCTTGTACTTGTCTGCATGTTGTTGCCAATCCGGGTCGGCGGTCCAGATCGAATAGGCCTTCGCGTAATCTTTTTGTTCGATCGCGCTGAAGAATTTATCCACCGTGCGTTCCTCGGGCCAATAACGGTTCCAATAGAGGAGCCCGCCGAGCACGATTAAAACGACGACTGCAACTATCCCCCAGCGTTTCAATGCGCGGGAGCGCGCTTCCGCCCTTGGGTCCGGCGGGGGAGCATCGAATAGTGACGCAGTGCTCATGTGGTGTACTTATTCTTCTTCTTTTCCGCGTGGCGTTCAAGCGCCAGTTCGATCAACCGCGAAATAAGCTCAGTATATTTGACACCGCTGGCCGCCCAAAGTTTGGGATACATACTGATAGCGGTAAAGCCCGGCATGGTGTTGATCTCATTCACGTAAAGCTTGCCGCTGCGCGGGTCCATCAAGAAGTCTACTCGCGCCAGGCCGGAACAATCCACTGCGCGGAAGGCAGCGATGGCCAATTGCTGCACATTTTTCATCTGCGGCTTCGTCAGTTTTGCGGGGATGAGCAGCTTGGAACCTTCGTCGAGATACTTGGCGGCGTAGTCGTAGAATTCTGCCGCGGGAACTATTTCTCCGGCGATGGATGCTTGCGGCTCGTCATTTCCGAGCACGGATACTTCTATCTCACGCGCCTTCTGCTTCTTGTTGCCCACGCCTTGCTCGATGACGATCTTGCGATCGAAGCTTGCGGCGGTGTTCATTGCGGCGGGTAGTTCGCTGGCGGTATGAACTTTCGAGATGCCGACGGAGGAGCCAAGGTTCGCGGGCTTCACGAACAGCGGATATTTCAGCTTGCTCTCGATCTCTCTGCGGACTTTCTTTGGTTCGCGTTCCCACTGCGAGCGCAGCACGGTCACATGCTTCACGATGGGCAATCCGGCAGCGATGAACATGCGTTTCATGGCGTCTTTGTCCATGCCGGCGGCGGAGCCGAGCACGCCCGCGCCCACGTAGGCGATGTCGGCGAGTTCGAGCAGCCCTTGGATGGTGCCGTCTTCACCGAAGGTGCCGTGGAGCACGGGAAAGATCACATCGACATTTATCGCGCTGGCGGTTTTGTGTTCGGCTGGGTCATTCGCGAACGGGACCATGGAACTGGCGTCGGGCATGGGAGGTACCATCACGGATTCGCCGCCTGCGAGTAGTGCGGCGCCGAGTGTTGCGCTGGGATCGCCTGCGCGGAGATGCTTGGGATCATCGGATTGCGCGGCAATGGAAGCAATCTTCTGCGGACCCAGCATCTGTTCGGCACGCGACGAGGTCACCCAGCGTCCTGCTTTCGTTATGCCGATGGGCACAACGTCAAAGCGCGATTTGTCGATGGCCTGCATCACTGACGCGGCCGAGAGCAATGACACTTCGTGCTCTCCGCTGCGACCACCGAACAAGATGCCGACTTTGAGTTTTTTCATTCGCGGTTTCGGATAATGCAGGCTTCGTGTAGATTCTAAGCCAATCTATCACGCTCATTCGAGCATGCGCGGAAAGGAAAGACTTGCGCTGGGTCATCATCGTTGTCGGAGCGCTGCTGGCGATCGTCATCGCGGTCTTTGCCGTCGGCGCAACTCTGCCGCGTCAACATCAGGCGGCGCTATCCATTCGCTTGCATCAGCCGCCGCGAGTCGTTTGGTCGGCTGTGAGCAACCATGCCGATGACACGGCCTGGCGGCCGGAGCTGAAGGCGATCAAGCAGCTTCCCGATCGCAATGGACACGCCGTCTGGCAAGAAACCGACAAACACGGCAACACGCTCGAATTGGAAGACACCGTCGTCGAACCGCCGAAGAAACTTGTCCGCGAGGTGCATGACACCGGCAATATCTTTAGTGGACGCTGGGAGATCGACATCACTCCGGCTGATAATTCCGGCAGCATGGTTCACATCACGGAATACGGCGAAGTGCCCAATCCGCTTTTCCGGTTCATGTCACGATTCGTCTTCGGGCATACAAAGAGCATTGAAGACTATCTGGGAGCGCTGGCGGCGAAGTTCGGGGAGCAGGCGGAGTTCATTAAATAGGCATGAAGGTTTTTAAAAAGATCGCACTGCGAGTCATGCCCTATCTAGTCCTTTTTGCAGTGATCGCATTAGTGATTGCCGAGCCCGTTTGGGTTTCGCGCAAGCAAACTGATGGTTCAGGTGCCGATGCCGCCAGACTAAAAACTCATATTGAGTATTTAGCGGCTTTTGATGCTCCTCGTCGCAGCTATCCGCGCATTGAGAATCTGAACCGTGCCGCAGATTACATCCATGCAGAATTTGCTAAATCTTCCGGCACCGTGTCCGAACAGGTATACGGCCAAACCATGAAATTCAGAAACGTTAGCGTTATGTTTGGTCCGACCACGGGGGAACGCATCGTTGTCGGAGCTCATTATGACAGCTACGGCGAACTGCCCGGCGCCGACGATAACGCCAGCGGCGTCGCCGGGCTGCTGGAACTTTCGCGTTTGCTATCGAACACGAAGCTTCCGGTCACGGTGGAGCTTGTGGCTTATACGCTTGAAGAGCCGCCATTTTTCAGGATGCAAGAGATGGGCAGTATGCAGCACGCGGCATTGCTTCAATACGAAGGAGTACGAGTCCGCGCCATGCTTTGCCTGGAGATGATCGGGTACTTCAGCAATAAGGCCCACTCTCAGGACTTCCCTGCTCCCGGCATGGGCGCCGTGTATCCCACAACTGGGAACTTCATCGCTGTGGTGGGTTCCATGACTGAGATCGGCCTCGTGAGACGAGTTAAGAAAGATATGCTCGCAGCTTCGGATCTTCCGGTGCGGTCGATCAATGCCCCAGCCGGTCTTCCAGGCATCGATTTTTCAGACCATTTGAGTTACTGGGAGCATGGTTTTCCCGCAGTGATGATCACCGATACTTCCTTCTATCGAAACAAGAATTACCACCATCCTGGCGACATTCCATCTACGCTCGACTACACTCGCATGGCGAAGGTCGTGGGGGATGTTTATGCGGCCATTCAAGAACTAGCGAATAACTAATGTCATTCAGAGTCACAATCTGCTTATTCATCTGCACTGTCGCGGCCGTTGCGCAGGACAACTACGAGATACAAGTCTACGGCTCTGAGACCGTCGCGCCGCACACCACTATGGTCGAGTTCCATACCAACTACACCATCAATGGCGAGAAGCAGACTATAGACGGTGTCTCGCCTACCAATCACGCGGTGCACGAGACCATCGAGATCACGCACGGGATCAATGACTGGTTCGAGGTCGGTTTTTACATCTTCACCTCTATGCGCAACGGCGACGGATGGGATTGGGTGGGCGACCACATTCGTCCGCGGGTGCGCGTGCCGGATAAATGGCATTGGCCAGTCGGTGTGAGCATAAGCAATGAGATCGGCTACCAGCGCCACAAATTCTCTGCCGATACCTGGACGTGGGAGATTCGGCCCATCGTTGATAAGCAAGTGGGCAAGTGGTATCTCGCGTTCAATCCCACCATGGACCGCTCATTCCACGGGCCGGGCACGCAAGAAGGATTGGGCTTCTCGCCAAATTTCAAAGTGGGATACGACTTCACCAAGAAGGTGAATGCGGGTCTGGAGTACTACGGCGCATATGGGCCCATCGGCGGCTTCGATCCGCTGCGCGATCAGCAGCAGCAGTTCTTTGCGGCCAGTGATCTCAATGTGTCTCCGAAATGGGAGATCAACTTTGGAGTAGGCGTGGGCGTAACGCACTCGACGGACCACCTGATCGTAAAAGGCATCATCGGCCGGCGGCTGAATTTCTAGACCATCTTCGCATTGTGCCCCACCCTTACCGCCGCGGCTTT
>JAICWB010000126.1 GCA_025935035.1 Terriglobales bacterium | reverse complement strand
GCCACGTCCATCTCTCTTAACGCGGCCGACGAGGTCGCCGTCGCTGCGTTCCTCGATGGGCAAATCGGATTCACCCATATCCCCGAAGTGATTAAGACGGTTTTAGATGAAACTGCCAACACCCATCCTGAATCTATTAAGAAGGTGCTGGAATGCGATGCGCACGCGCGGGAAGTAGCGCGGCAAGTGATTGAGCGCAAAGGCAAATCAGTTACCAAAGTGCTTTCGCATTAACGATTCATAGGCAGTTGTTCTAAGAGAAGCTATACTCTAAAGACCTTTAAACAATGCAGACCTTCCTGATCGCCGTCGTCACCATAGTGCCCGTTTTGGGCATCATGATCGTCATCCACGAGCTGGGACACCACCTTGTTGCCAAGTGGTTTGGCGTGCGGGTTGATACTTTCTCGGTCGGTTTTGGCAAGCGGCTCTTCGGATTCCGCATGGGCGAAACCGATTACCGCGTGAGCGCGGTGCCCTTCGGCGGCTACGTGAAAATGGCCGGCGAAAACCCCATGGAACAGCGCACCGGGGCGAGCGATGAGTTCATGTCGCATCCCCGCTGGCAGCGCATCGCCATCGCCTTGGCGGGACCGTTCATGAACATCGTGCTGGCCGTAGTTCTGCTCACAGGCTTGTTCATGGTGCACCATGAGTTCGACCCGCTTGCAGACAAGCCGGCAACGATCGGCAATGTTGACGCAAATTCCCCAGCCAGTAAAGCCGGCCTTCAGACGGGCGATCTCATCACCAGGATTGATGGTCTGCAGAATCCCACTTGGGAAGATGCGTTCAACAAAGTGCTGCTGAACTCCCAAAGCAATATCAACATGACTGTGCAACGCAAGGGCGAGCTTGTGAACCTGTCATTGCGGCCCGAGCAGCGCGCGGCTGATGAACTGCCCTACACAGGCTTCCTTCCGGAAGTTCCGACGACGGTAGTCTCGGTCGATCCTGGCATGCCTGCACAAAAGGCCGGCATGAAAGTCGGCGACGTGGTCGTGTCACTGAATGGACAAGCCGTACATTCCATCCAATCGGTGCAGGCATACATGAAGGCGCATGGCACCAATCCGGTCACGGTAGGGATTCTGCGTGAAGGGAAAGCATTGTCGATGACTCTCACGCCCGTGGCTGCGATGGTTGATGGAAAATCGAGTTTCCGTATCGGCTTTGCATCGGGACGTATCCCGCAAGTCGACCGTCTCTCTTTCAATGACGCGCTGCAGCTTTCTCTCGCAACCAACGGTAAAACATCAATGCTTGTGCTGGAAATGGTCGAGAAGCTGATCCAAAAGAAAGTCTCGCTCAAGCAGATGGACGGACCCATCGGCATGGCCCGCGCTACGGGCGCTGCGGTCCAGCAACAGGGCTGGGACACTCTGATTGAGATCATGGCGTTGATCAGCGTGAACCTCGGCATCATGAACTTGCTGCCCATCCCGATCTTGGACGGTGGCCTGATTCTGCTCACCCTCATTGAGAGCGTGATACGCCGAGATATAAACCAGCGCGTAAAGGAACGCATCTACCAGACGGCGTTCGTCTTTCTGGTCCTGTTCGCTTTCACGGTCGTCTTTAACGACGTCTCGAAACTGCCTTTCTTCGCTAAACACCTGCAATAGCGGCCCACTTCGCAGGCCGAAACCCCTGTTTTTACGTGATAAAATCAAGGTACAGCCATGGCTACAATCACTCGTAGAAGTACGCCCACAGTCAACATCGGCGGGGTGTTGGTCGGCAGCAGTGCACCGATAGTGGTGCAGTCGATGACCAATACTGATACTGCTGACATTCAAAGCAGCATCAAGCAGTGCGCTGCGCTCGCCCGCGCCGGTTCCGAATTGGTGCGCGTGACTGTGAACAATGATGACGCCGCGAAGGCTGTTCCCTACATCGTTGAAGGGCTGGCAAAGCTCGGGTTGAAGACGCCTATCATCGGCGACTTTCATTACAACGGACATCTGCTTCTCACGAAATATCCTGAGTGCGCGAAGGCACTGGCGAAGTACCGCATCAACCCCGGAAATTGCAGTATCGGTAAAAAGGATGACGAGAATTTCCGCGCGATGATCGAAGTCGCTGTGAAAAACCAGAAGCCGGTGCGTATCGGTGTGAACTGGGGTTCACTTGATCAAGCGCTGCTCACCAAGATGATGGATGAGAACTCACGTATTGCGGAACCGAAAGACGCGCGCGACGTGATGATGGAAGCTATGGTCGTATCCGCGCTCAACTCCGCTGACCTCGCTCTCAAATACGGATTGCGGAAGGACCAGATCATTCTCAGCGGCAAAGTCAGTGGCGTGCAGGACCTGATTGACGTTTATCGCGAACTGGCGAAGCGTTGCGACTACGCTCTGCACCTCGGCCTCACGGAGGCCGGCATGGGTGCGAAAGGGATCGTTGCCAGCTCGGCCGCACTTGCGCTCGCGCTGCAGGAAGGCATTGGCGACACCATCCGTGTTTCGCTCACGCCAGCACCCAATGGCGACCGCACGGAAGAGGTGTTAGTGGCGCAACAGATTTTGCAATCGCTGGGAATTCGCAGCTTCACACCGCAGGTCACTGCCTGTCCGGGCTGCGGACGCACCACAAGCACCTTCTTCCAAAAGATGGCTGAAGAGATCCAGGCGTACACAAGAAAGCAAATGCCGGTGTGGCGAGAAACTTATGCCGGGGTCGAAGAGATGAAGCTCGCGGTGATGGGATGCATCGTCAACGGGCCCGGCGAATCAAAGCATGCCAACATCGGCATCTCACTGCCGGGAACATTTGAAGAACCCAAAGCGCCCGTCTATGTTGATGGGCGCCTGTTGACTACATTAAAGGGCGACAACATCGTGCCCGAGTTCATTAAGATTTTGGATGAGTACGTGGACTCGCATTATTCAGCCCACAAGCCAGTTCAGAAAAAAGAGCAGGAAGTCGCCGCGAAGGTTTAGTCCTACAGAGTTGTAGAGTGCATGCGCCCGCGCGGAATGCGCGGGCGTTTCACGTTTAGACAAACTTTAAGAGTGCGAATCCGCCCACGAGCCACGCGGTGAATCCCACAGCCACCAGGGCCATGCGCAAAACGCCGCTATCCATGTAACGGTTATATTTGGCGTCCATCAGGTTATCGATCTTTGCAGTAAGAGTGCTCATAACTTCTCCTTGTTCCCTTTCATGTCCCTTGTTACTTCCTAAGACGGTTACTTGAAAAAACGGTTAGCGTTACACAAACATTCTGTCCCAGCATTCGTCCGTTGAGTAGAGTACGAAGGTTACATGACGAAAGTTCCCGAGCCCGCCAATCTCGTATTCATGCGGCTTTCACGATGTTTCGCGGAATCCGGGGGACCCGCGCAGGGGAATCTCAGTAGGTAACAGCGAACCAGTACGTCCCACCGGGGATGGTGGATGTCGCTTTGAAACATGCGCCCACCGCCAGCGTGGCAATCTGCGGATTCCCCGCCAGGCTCAGAATGGGTTGAGGAAGTTGTTCCGGTTCGAAAGCGGTGAAGGCGATCGCCGCGTGAGTCTTCGCTTCACGGGGAATATCGCGGGCTTCTGCTTTGTCGCGTTCTGCCATGGCGCAAGCAGCGGCGCGCAGCTCCGGGCTGGGATCAATACGAACGGGTGATTGCTTATGCGCTTTGCGTTCGTGATTGAAAGCCGCTCCGAAGCGCTGTTCCGCTTGTTCGGGCGAGTCCGCAGAGTTCGCTTTTGCGAAGTCCTCGACTGCGTAGTAACTGCCGTTGTGATTCAGTACAGCGATGCCCACAGCATCACTACTGCGGCTGAGAAGATTTGCCCGATGGCCGGGCGAATGCATCCAGTCATTGTGAAAATCTTCGGATTTGTCAGACGAGAAGGCAATATTCTCAGCTACGGAACTAAACGCCAGGTGCGTAGCAGCTACGCGCTCCGTCAGGGACGGCTCATTCCCTACTTGATGTGATAACAGGTGAGCGTTCGCCATCCATTGCGCATGCTCCTGCGCGGCTTGAGTGAGTTTGTCATTCCAGGCCAGGGGTGGCAGACCTTCCTTCGCGCGCGCGCTGTTCGCTTGCTCAAGCAGTTGGTGCGCCTCTGCTGGATCGAACTGCGCGAATGCCGCAGCAGACGAACCCAATACCGCGCAAAACATCACCCCGAAGCGCAACCAGCCCCTTATCTTCACAGCCCGATCATTACCCGCACGGCGAACATTGCGGCCGATTGCACCGTCGGCATCGAGCTTGGCGCTGTCAAAGCGCGCGTTGCGATGCTGGGCAGAGACGCGCCATGTCCGATCCCGACCAGCGAGAACAGCGTCCATCCCACCATACCGATCGCCCACAGCGTGCACAGCACAAATATCAGCAGACGTTCGAAGCGCGTGTGCGTGTCTTCTGCGTTCTGCCGCGGCGGAGTCGTCTTCCTGGGGAAGACGACCACCCGCTGCGAATGTTGCGAGGAATACTTGGATTGACTTGCGTTCTTCATTTTCTCTCCGCCCCACAGGGCCCGATTCGTGTTACGCGCTCATTCCCTGACGGCTCTTCATCTCTTGCAACAAACGCTCGATCTCGTCTTCTTTCTCAAGACGCGCGAACTTGTCTTCGAGCGAATCCGATCCGACCATCTCGGCTTTCGCCTGGCTGACTGCATCGGTGCGCATGACTTTGTTCTTCATGCGATCGAAGCCCGCAGCCGACAGCGGATCCGTCATTTTCATGTGCGCGTCGGTGGCTTTGCCGACGACGCGTGCTCGGCGCTGTTGCGCAACAAGAAGATCACTTCGGTTCTGCGCTTCGGATAACTTCTGCTCCAGTTTATTCAGTGCCGATTTCAAGTTGTCCACTTGGGTCTTCTGGTCGGCCACCTGCTGCGTGAAACTTTCCGCCATCTGCTTGTAGCTGAGCGAACGCTCAAGCGCGCCACGTGCCATCTCGTCCTCCTTCTTACTGACGGCCAACTCGGCCTTTCGTTGCCATTCTCCGGCCTTTTCTTCGTTCTCTTTTTGCTTTTTCTCGAGCAGGTGCTGGTCCGCAATGGCGATCGCCACCTGCGTCTTCACCTGGAGAAGTTGGTTCTGCATGTCAAGAATGATCTGCTTGATGACCTTCTCAGGATCTTCTGCCTTCTCGACCAGGTCATTGATATTCGCGCGTATTAGTGTTGAGACTCTTTCCAGAAGTGCCATGTCATTACTCCTTAACCTTCAAATTTCGTGCTGCCTATGAGGGCCGTTAAAACGTGGGGCGGATCGCTCCGTCCCAGCCTCTGCTACTTCCCTGCTCCCGCCTTCTTCGTTTGCGGCGTGTCACCATCGCCGCCGCCGTCATTCACCGGACCGTTGCTTCCGATGCGCTTCACGTTCGCCAACAGATCACTCATCTTCATACCGCTGAGCGCCTCAAGCAGCGCGGGGACTTGCGCTGCCATCTGCGCCATGTCGCCGGTGATCTTGTGAGCGCCGGCTGCCTGCCCATCGCCCGTTGAGACGATGGTGATCTTGTCGATCTGCGAGAGTGGCGCGGACATCGCGCGCACGATCTCGGGGAAGCTGCTGATCAGCTTGTCCACCACGGCGGCCTGGTTGTACTCCTGGTACGCTTCCGCCTTGATATTCATGGCCTTGGCTTCCGCTTCACCCTTCTTGAAGATGATCTCGGCTTCGGCTTCGCCCTGCGCGCGGATCGCCGACGCCCGGCCTTCCGCCTCAGAGATCTGGCGCTGACGCTCTGCGCTCGCCAACTGCTCAATGCGCTGGCGCTCGATCTCGGCGCCCTTCAATACATTGGCGATGAGTTCCTTCTCATGACGCAGGATCTCGGCCTCTTGCACCTTGATCTGTTGTTCTTTCTCGACCTGCTGCACTTTCACAGACTCGGCCACGACCTGCTGTTGCTGAATGTTCGTCTGGATTTCATAGGCTTTGTCTGCCTGTGCCTGCTGCGTTTTCACGGTTTGCAGATAGGTAGCTTGTTTGATCTCCAAATCGCGCTGCGCTTCCGCCTGCTTGGCCAGCGATAGCGTCTCAGCCAGCACACGTTCCTGGTCTGCAGTTGCTTTCGCAACGGCGGCTTCCCTTGTCGCCTGCGCGCGACGAATCGCCGTATCGCGCTCTGCTTCTACCGTTGCGACGTCCGCATCGCGCTTAATGCGCGCGATATCCGGCCGGCCCATGTTGGCGATGTAATCGTTCTTATCGCGCACTTCCTTGATGGTGAACGAGATGACGGTCAAGCCCATCTTGTTCATATCGCTCGCGCAGGTCGTACGCATGCGCTCGCCCACCATCTCAGGCTCTTTCACGATCTGCTCGACGGTAAGTTGGCCGATGATGCCGCGCAAATGGCCTTCCATCACCAGACGGATCAACCCCTCCCGCTGCTGCGGAGCTTTGGAGAGAAACTGCTCCGCTGCGGTGTTGATGGACACGCTGTCAGACTTCACCTTTATCTGCGCAACCGCTTCCACCGTGACCGCCACACCTTGCGTGGTGTAAAGGTCCTGTTGCGGCGCCACGTCAAAGGACATCAGTTCCAGTGAGAGTATCTTCCAGCTCTGCACGACGGGAAGGATCACAGCGATCTTCCCGATGACGACGCGTGGACGAAATCCGTAGACCACCAGCGCCTCGTTAGGTCCCACTTTGCGGAACCACGATGAAATAACAAAGAACGCAAAAAAGATGACCGCAACAAGTGTGCCGATCATCACCCAAACATTTCCGAACAATGAAGTCATACAGCCCTCCTCAGGGGAAAAACAAAAACTCTAACTACGCCTTGGCGGCGGTGGTGCTTTCCGTAAACTCTTCCCAACGGCGTACCCAAGCCACGCCGTGTTCGAACTTTGTGACGACAACTTCACTGCCTTTCTCGATCAGCGAACCATCTTCCGTGCGTGCATTGCATGTATGGCGCGTGCCACGACGGAGATAGACCACTTCTCCCGTACCGCCATTACGGATGGCACTGTCAACGGTGCCGACCACGCCGATCATGTCGTCATCTGCTGGATCGATGGCTTCGTCCATCGCCGACACGTGCAGCAAAATGCGATAGACAACCGCGCCACCGAATAATCCGCCCATCACGGAAACGAACAGACTAACGGTCAAACCGAGCCCGAAGTTGTGCGTCATCATGTAGCCCATGCCGCCAAACCATGCCAGGAATGCCATGATGGTCGGCAGGTTGAACGCAGAAACGTGAGAGACGTTCACTCCGGCACCCGGCGCATGACCTGTGTGGCCAACATGTCCCATGTGGAACTTCGTGGGCAGGTGCAGATGCAGCGCGCCGGCAAAGAATGACACCAGCGTTGAGACCAATCCCACTCCGAAACACACTAGAAAGAAGGTTTCCCAGTTCATTTGCTGTCACCTCCTGCGGCGCTGGCGCCCTTGCCTGAGCGCGCACCTGGTTTCAAAACCTGCAACAGCCGATCCACCATGTTGGGCGTTTCCAATATCGCGCCTAATAACACGACGCACTTACGCGAGTCGTCATGCCGCGCAAGCTCAAGCAAGGCCTCACTGACTTCCGGATCCCGACGAAATCGCTCCGCCCCGCTGATCAGCCATAGATCGAATTTGTCTTCCAGAGTCTGCAGGTCAGATACAAGCTCGGTCGTATAGCCAGCCGGGTCGTCCACCAGATAGCCCGGATGCACCTTGAAAAACTTCGCCAGTAACATACGCGTGGTATTCGTCAGGTGCGGCCTTACGCCGCTCTCGATCTGCGAGAGATAAGACTGGCTTATGGTCTTACCCAAGTCTCTCTTGATGGCGCGCGTTATTTCTTGCTGCGTCATCGCGCGGTCAAGACCGCGAAGACTGCCTTCGACTTCCCGCAAATACTTGATTTTTTCGCCTAATTTCATATATCACAAATTGCGATATAAATATCGCGTATTGCAATACAGATTGTCAAACACTGGATTTGGTTG
>JAICWB010000229.1 GCA_025935035.1 Terriglobales bacterium | reverse complement strand
TAGGCTGTTATGAGTTCCGTCCACCTTCCACATGCCACCCTTCCACATGAACGAGACGCTCTCACGAAAAGGGGACTGCGCCCCATAACGCAAGTTTTCAGAGAATGCGGCGCCAGTGGCTACTAAGTCGCCGTATCTACCGTGATAAGAGAGGTGGATACCCGCCCAGGTTGCTGCTTTAGGTATGGCGCTGGTGTTTTGCAGAGCGGACAGATCGACGAGCTTCGTCTCCTGAGCTTGCAACGTGCCGATATCGAGCGGCGCTGAGCCCGTGGCGGAGTCCGAACGCCAGTTTATTTGCGCGACAACGGGTAGAGCATCGTCCGTCGTGTTGCGAATGAAGATGCGACTATCGAGCGTTGTGCCGGACGGGAAAGCCAGCGCGGGATCTGGCGTGGTGAGAGCGACCATAGGCGCACGCAAAGTATGCGACGTGACTTTGCCTGTGAGTTCATGAGGTGCGGTGCGCATGATTGCTGAAAAACCTGCAATCTCATCAAACATGATGTGTTGCAACTGAATGGCGCCGACATGGTCTGTGACTGAGAGTTGTAAGCCGCCGAAGGAACTTTTGATCTTGGCGCGAGTGATGGCAGAGCGCACATCGATACGGCGCGTTTGATGGGGACCCAGCGGTTCGAGTCTTTCTTTGCTGCGCCCGTTGGCGCCGAACCATGTTAGTTCTGGTGTAACCAAATCTTCAGAGGAATTGGTGAGAATCAGGAGAGCCGTGACATTGTCACTGGGCAACCACCAAAGGCCCTCATAGGCGCCGGCTGCGTATCCGGTATTCACTGAAACCGCGTCAAAGTGGTAGGCGACGGGCGCGCCGTCACGATCGACCATGGCTGCGGCGTAGATGTTGCCTGAAGACGGCGAAGTGAACCTTAAGACGACCGAGCCGAACGTGCCGGTCTTGCCTACAAGATTCGCATTTAGACCGCCGACGACAGTGGCCAGATTTAACGATTTGATCTCGTCACTTTTGATCTCAACGGCAGGCAATTCAATCTCGCGGCCGTTGCTCAGGCGGAACGACGGTGCGATCAGTATTTTTCGATCAGCGAGGTTGTTGCGAACTTCGAGACTAGTGCGCCATCCCGGTTCAAGTGTTACATAAGGAAGAATCAACTCATGCGCGGTTGAAGGAACTATATGCTTCGACTGCTTCTGCTGAGCGAAGAGGGACGAGAGCAAAGCTACGGAGACTGCGAGGGCCCGGAGGAAGGTTCGCATAGGGGTTCTCCTAAATTGTGAGAAGAAGTTAGTCTCTAGCCGGAGGAAAGTCAAATCGAGAGATGCGCCAGTTTGCGCCAAATAAAAACGGCCCACGCAGGGCGGGCCGTTTTCGGTAGGACTGTTGAGATTGGCTTGAGGCGTGCGCTCTTTAAAGAGTACAGAGGCCACAGCAACAACTCTCAGATCGAACGGAGTTTGAAGCGGGACTTTTAATCCAGGGTTCCGTCGCAAGCGACTCCACCCTCGCGCTTTGTTCGCGCGAATCGGCGCTCACTACGCGCTCACCCTGAACGAGCGTGCGCCCTAAGCCTCAGCCACCTCACTTAAGAAACTACAACTACCAGAACTTTTATCCATCGGATCAGCCTCCTTTCCAGTGTAAGCGCAGATTAGCAAGCGGGAGTTTGCGGAGTCAAGATGCCGGGGGGGGAATTTGTACTTAGTACGCGTGGAAAGTGGCTAGCGACTAGTGGCTAGCGGCTAGTGTGAGAAGCAAAACCCACCACTAAGGCTCAAAGACACAAAGGTTCACAAAGAAAAAATCGATTGAGGGGAAAATCAATCTTGGTCAAATCTACCACGGTTCATGAGCATTGATAGGGATCCTTCGGCCAAAAGCGGGCCTCACGATGACAAACTAAAATAAAGGCACAGCCAAAGCCGTGCCTTGTTTCAGCAAAGGGGAAATTACTTCTCGAAGATCAATATGGCGGCGGAGATGACCGTGGTCCACTTGCCGCGCTTGTCGCCTACGGCGGTCTGGGTGATGTTTGCCGTGCGGACTATCTTGTTTGAGAGGCGATAGATCTGCTTCTTTTCGTCCCAGGAGGTGTCGGAGTCGAATTCGACGTCGAGCGTAGTGGCTAGCATCTCTGCGGCCAGTTCTTCGGCATAGTCGCCGGCGGTGTCTTCGGTCTCGCCGAAGGTGTGGTGTTCGCTCAAATAGCCGTAAGTGTTGCGATCGGTCGGGATGGCCACGCCTATGCTGGCGGCAATGAGACGGTGGGGCTCGTGGGTGGAAGCTTCAGCCACTACCGCAAAGACGACCTCGCCGGGGCTGAGATACTTCAAGCCCTCGCGCCGCGAAAGCAGCTTGCAGTTTGGAGGGAAGATGGAGGAGACGCGCACGAGATTTTGCGCGGCGATGCCGGCATCGCGCAGCGCGAGCTCAAAAGAGGTCAGGCGTTCCTTGTGTTTCCCCACGCCCTTCGTGAGAAACATCTGTTTCGGAACCATGTTTAAGCCCAATGACTGACCCTCCAATAGGTTTGAAAAGTGGAAGAGATAAATTAACAGAAAAGTGCGGGGTTTGTTTGTAAAAAAATCGTTTCCCGTTTTTGGTTTCCCGTTTCCCGAAGAGTCCAAGGCAAAACCCACCGCAAAGGCGCAAAGGACGCAAAGCTCGCAAAGGGGTGTAGGAGATGGCAAGGTCAAAACCAAAGCAAAATTGAAAGCAAGGGGCAACTGAGAACCAAAGTCAAAACCGAAATGCATAGACCTTCGACTGCGCGGCGCCTTTCAGCGCCGCTTCGCTCAGGGTGACAAGTTGTGGCTGAAGCGAATCGAAGGATGATTGCCACCAAAATCCCTACCTTAATCGCCAAAGACGGCGAACGAAGACGAGGCACTCGTTCCTGGAACATCCTGTGGAAAACATTTTGGCTGCAAAATGTTTTACATCGTTTAAGATGTTGTTCCATCCATTTGCAAGGCCCCAATTTCAGAAAACTGAATGATTTGAGGAGAGGCAATGTCCACTGAATTGCGTAGCTTCTTGGAACTTTCCTATGAGGAACTCGAGCAGTTGAATCTCGAGGCCAAAGACCAGCGCAGGAAACGTGTCTCCGCGGGCAAGATACAGGAAGAGCGCCTGAAATACCTGACCGATGAAAAGGGGATCAAGGCGGTCACAGTGTTGTTCAGCGACCTAGAGGGCCGCCTGCACATGCTGGATTACGACAAGAAATTCCTGGTCAAGAGTTATGACAACCTGACATTCGATGGGTCTTCTATTCGCGGCTTTACCGCGCAGCGTGAGAGCGACTTGCGGCTGACCATTGATTGGGGCGCGTTCTACTGGGCGCCGGCGGATTTCTTTGGGCCGGGCAAGGTCCTAGTCTTCAGCGAAGTGACGGATAAGGGAGGGACACCGTATAGCGCCGACATCCGCGGCATCTTGAAGCAGTTTGCCGACAGGATGCACAAGAACAACGGCTACACGCTGAATGCGGCCAACGAGATTGAAGGGTTCATTTTCAACGGCGTTGACGCCGAGCAGCGCTATCACGAGACGGGCAAATTCGAGTATGTAAATACGGGCGGGTATTACCACTCGCTGCCGGGCGATCCGCTGCGTGCTTTCATTGACACCAGCGCGGAAGTGCAGCGCGCGATGGGATTTGAAAATGAGAAGGACCATCCGGAGGTGGCCCCTTCGCAGTTTGAGATCAATTACGGATACGGCGAAGTAGTTGCTGCGGCTGACCAGATACAGCTCTACAAGTTGGTTTGCCGGCAGGTGGCCACACGCATGGGATTGACCGCGTCATTCCTGCCCAAGCCGGTTGTAGGCGTGAACGGAAACGGAATGCACACGAATGTCTCCGTCAGCAAAGCCGGCAAGAACCTTTTCTGGGACCCGAAGGGCGAAGAGAAACTAAGCGATATGGGATGGTCATTTGTGGACCGCATCCTGACGCACGCGGATGACATCTGCCTGATGCTGAATGCCAGTGTGAATGCGTATCGCAGGCTGGACCCGCACTTTGAGGCGCCGAACCAGATCAAGGCGAGTGCCACGGACCGGGGTTCGATGATCCGCATACCCATCGGCAATGACAAGAGCATGCGGGTGGAAGTGCGCAGCGTGGGGCCGGATGCCAATCCTTATATGGTGATGTATTCGATCTTCCGCAGCGGCATGGAAGGACAGACTGCGAAGATAAAGAATCTTCGCCAGGCCGAGCGGTATCTACCGGACAACATCTATACGGCGATCGAGCACTTCAAGGATTCGCAGTGGACGACGAAGATACTGGGCTCAGATGTTAAGGGCCGGTATGCGGATTTGAAGCAGGCGGCGGCGGATCGGTGTCCGAGATTGTTGGGCACGTTTGTGAAGGCGCCGGAAGTGCAGTACCACCACGATGTTTATAACCAGTTCCTCTGGAACCTGTTTTAAGGAGAGGCGACTATGGCGATTCGCGATGGTTTTTTGAACGAGTTCAACAACGAAGTGGCGGGAACGCGCAAAACGCTGGAGCGCGTGCCGGAGAAGCTGTTTGCGTGGAAGCCGCATGAAAAATCCATGTCGATGGGTGATTTGGCGAGCCACATCGCGAATATTCCGTCGTGGATAGGGCACACGATCAACGCCGATTCACTGGACCTGATGCCGGTGGATAAGCCCAAGGTGGAGACTCCCAAGGCGAAGACCAACAAGGAATTACTGGAAATGTTCGACAAGAACGTGGTGGAGGCGCGCGCGATACTCGCCAAGATGGAAGATGCGGAGCTTCACCGCAACTGGTCACTGATGGGCGCCGGGAAAGTCTTCTTCACCATGCCGAAGATCGCAGTGCTGCGGAATTTTGTTTTTAACCACAATGTGCACCATCGGGCACAGTTAG
>JAICWB010000098.1 GCA_025935035.1 Terriglobales bacterium | reverse complement strand
GCTGCATGATCGCTCGACGGCATTTGCCCGTGATCACTATGCGCTGGCGCTCTTCTTTTATGTGGTGATGCTGGCGGCGATCGCCAAGGCAGTCGGATTTGGTTTCGAGTACTACTCGTTCCGCCTGGAGCACAAACATCAGCTCTCCACGCAGAAGCTCGGCTCGTGGCTGCTCGATGAGATCAAGGGCTGGATGGTCGGCGTCGTTCTGGGGACGATCGTCGCCGAGCTGATCTATTGGCTTATAAGGACGTCGCCGCACAACTGGTGGTTGTGGGCGTGGGGCTCGTTCATCGTTCTGTTCGTCGTCTTTGCGCAGCTTGCGCCTGTCATCCTGTTTCCTATCTTTTATAAATTCGTTCCCCTGGAGAATGATGAGCTTAAATCGCGCCTGGTTCGATTGAGCGAAGCTGCCGGCACGCGGGTGCGCGGTGTTTACGAATGGAAACTTTCAGAGAAGAGCAAGAAGGCGAATGCGGCGCTGACGGGATTGGGTAACACGCGGCGCATCATCCTCTCTGACACGTTGCTGCAAAATTATTCTGACGATGAGATTGAAGCCGTGTTGGCGCATGAACTCGGCCACCATGTACATAAGCACATATTCAAGAGCATTGCCGTGCAGGCGGCGGTCACGTTCGTAGGATTCTGGGCGGCCAACCTCGTGCTGGACTACTCCGTTCATGGGCTGCACATGTTTCCCGATGTATCCGACTTTGCCAACATTCCTTTGTTGGCATTAGTCTCGACGGTCTTATCGCTGCTCTTGCTTCCGGCGATGAACGCGTTCTCGCGGCACAACGAGCGGCAAGCCGACGACTATTGCTGGAAGTCCGTGCCGAGCATCACGCCTTTCGTCACGGCCATGCAGAAGTTGAGCCAGCAGAACTTGTCAGAGAAGACCCCATCGCGCGTGGTGGAGATACTTTTCCATTCGCATCCGGCGGTGAGTAAGCGCATCGCGCGGGCTGAGCAGTTCGCGGCCCGCACTCCGAACCACGCCCACGCGCGTTAGCCCGTCAGTACCTCTTCCGCAGCCAATTTTCCTTCACGCACACAATCCGGAATGCCTAATCCATGATATGCGTTGCCGATCAATCGCAGGCCGGGCAGCGCGTGAGCGGCGTCTTCGATATGGGCCAGTTTCTCTAAATGCCCAACCTCATACTGCGGCATGGCACGCGGCCAGCGATAGATGCGGGCGAATTCTGTGGGCACTTCGATCTTCAGGATGGAGGCGAGCTCACTCTCGACTGCCGCGATCAATTGCGCGTCTGTGGCGCCTCCGGCGCGTGTGAGAAAGGCGCGCAGCAACACGTGGTCGTCTCCGCAGCGCGAATCAAACTTGTTGTGCACGAAGGTGCACGCGATCATTTTCTTCTTCTCTGGTGGAGGCACCAGAAACCCGAAGCCGGGCGGCAGTTCCGTACAGCGGCGAAGCTTGTCACAGCGATAGACCAGGGAAACAGTGATCGAGTCAGTGTATTGAATGCTGTTGAGCTGAGCCGCGAGGTCGGGATAAGTGGCGAGCAGAGCGGCAGACGCGTATGCAGGAAGTGCGAGGATCACGTGGCTGAAATCTTCAACGCTGGCGGAAGTTGCTACGCGCCAACCCGATGTCAAATGAATGAGCGATGCGACTGGCGCATTCAGGCGAACCGATCTCTGATCGATACCGGCGACAACTGCGTCCACGAGTTGTTGCATGCCGGTGCGGAATGATGTGAACAGGGGAAGGCTTGGCTGGCTGCCACGCTCACGCATTGCCTTTATGGCTGCGCGCACCAGACTGTGATGTTCAGCTTCGCGCGCAACCATCGCGGGCAAAGTCGCCCGGGCGCTGAGTCGGTTCGAATCACCACCGTAAATGCCGGCTAGCAGCGGGTCAGCGAGTTTGGTGACGACTTCGTCTCCGAAGTGGCGGCGAATGAACGCCGCGACGGACTCATCAACATCCGGCGCAAGCGGCTCTGGCGGCGACACAAATTCGCCCAGCATCTTGAACTTGGTTGACGGCGACAGCAGCTCAGTCTGCATGATGGGCCATGCCTTCGTAGGCACCATCATCTGCAAGCCATCAGGCATGGGCAACAGCTTGCCGCGATCGAGGATGTAAGTCTTACGTTTGCGATCGTTTGACGGCAGCAGTTGATCGCCGATGCCGGCGTCACGCGCGAGGTCTGCAGCCCAGGGTTTGGAGGTCAGGAAAGAATCGGGGCCCGCTTCGATCAGGCAGTCGTCAAAGCGTTCCGTGCGGATGACCCCGCCTAATCGCGGGGATGATTCAAAGAGTGAGTATTCGACCTGCGCGCCGGCACGCCGAAGGCGT
Source organism: Terriglobales bacterium (assembly GCA_025935035.1). Classification (GTDB taxonomy): domain Bacteria; phylum Acidobacteriota; class Terriglobia; order Terriglobales; family Acidobacteriaceae; genus JAICLA01. The sequence continues at coordinate 6,861 of JAICWB010000098.1, read as the reverse complement.
TCGAGATAAAACGCTGCGCTGAGGCCGGAGATGCCTCCGCCAACGACCGCGACGCGTTTCACCGGACAACCGCTCGATGATCCTCATTCTCAGTCGGCTGCGGCGCACGCGCCAAGGCTTTTCGCGCAAGATCAGCTAATGCCGCGATGAATAAAGGTGAATCGTTCAGAGATTCAGCGCGCCACATTCTCATGCCGCGTTGTGCCGCGAAATCCTTAAATGAGATATCGATGTCATACAGCACTTCCACGTGATCACAAACGAAGCCGACGGGTTGGATAATGAATTCTTCGTGTCCTGCGGCTTTGAGTCCGGTGATCTCGTCTTCCACGGTAGGGCCGATCCACGGGCCGCCAGACATGCCCTGGCTTTGAAAAGCAAAATGCCACTGAGTGTCTTTTATCCCACAACTTTGCGCGACTAGCGCCGCGGTCTGCTTGGCTTGGTTGGAGTATGGGTCCGCATCTTGGCCGGCAATCGTGCGGCAGGGGACGCTGTGCGCGGTGAAGATGATAGGCGAGCGTCCGCGCTCGTTCAGCATAGCGCTGAGCTTTTCCGCGAACGCCGCGATCAACGACGGATGGTCATGCCACGATTCGACGAAATCCACAGTCATCTTGCCTTCAGCGGCGGCCATAGTGGCGCGGAGATAAAGGCCAACGCTGGTGCGGGAATTCTGCGGCGCCAGGCAGATCACGACGGCGTGTGTCACACCGTCAGCGGACATGCGAGTGACCGTGTCCGCAATGAACGGATGCCAGTTGCGCATACCGAAGTACACCGGCATGCCGAGCTCGCGCGCTAAAGCATCCGCCTGTTGCGCAGTAAGCGCGGTCAGCGGAGACTGCCCGATCAGTGCATAGCGATGCGCTACTTCTTTGATCACCGATTCAGGAACGCCGCGTCCGCCGGTCACGCGGTCCATGTACGCGGGAACGTCTTCGGCTTTGCCCGGCGTGCCGTGCGCGAGCAGCAGTATGGCGGTAGCACCAGGGTTCGCGCTCATTGTCCGCCTCCCGCCGTTTCGGCAAGCATCCCTGCGGACATCTCATGCACCAACTTCACCAGCGCTTGCACATGCTCTACCGGCGTTTCCGGCAGAATGCCATGACCGAGGTTAAAGATGTGTCCCGGGCGACCAGCGGCGGCAAGCAGGATGTCTTCGGCGCGTGCGCGAATCTCCTCCTTGTCGGCGAAGAGAGCGACGGGATCGAGATTGCCTTGCACGGCGCATTTGTGTCCGAGCGCGCGCCAGCCTTCATCAAGCGGAATGCGCCAGTCCAGACCGATGACGTCAGCATTGGTTTCCTGAATGTGGGGAAGAAGTGTCGCAGTGTCAGTTCCGAAGTAGATGACAGGCACGCCGGTCTTGCGTAATTCTGCGACAAGTCGTTTCGTCGGAGAAAGAACGTAACGGCGATAATCTTCCACGCTCAGGCAGCCGACCCAACTGTCGAAGACTTGCAAGGCGTCGGCGCCGGCGCTGACTTGCTCGGCGGCATACTCGGCCAGCACAACAACCAGCTTTTCCAGTAACGCATTCCAGACTTGCGGTTCGGTGTACATCAACTTCTTGGTATGAAGATAATTTTTGGAACTGCCGCCCTCGATCATGTAACTGGCGAGAGTGAAGGGTGCGCCGCAGAATCCGATGACCGGGAGTTTCTCGCCGAAGTGCCTGGCTACTTTGCCAACCGACTCGGCTACGAATCCGAGATCGGCGGCGCGGTCTATTCGCAGCGCTTCCACGTGCGCACGTTCGCGAACTGGGCGCTCGATGTGCGGTCCTTCGCCCGCTTCAAAGTGAAATGGAAGGCCCATTACTTCCAATGGAAGCAACAGGTCGGCAAAGATTATGGCCGCGTCTACGCCGAGTTTTTCCGCGGCGGTGATGGTCACTTCGGCAGCGACCTCGGGCGTCTTGCAGATCTCAAGCAGCGAATACTGTTTGCGCACGGCGCGATACTCCGCCATGTAGCGCCCTGCCTGACGCATGAGCCAGATGGGCGTGCGGGGCACGGGTTGGCGCCGGCAAGCTTTTACGAAGATGGAGTCAGGGGCGGACATTCAGTAACGGCGTACTTGAATGTAGCATTTTGTGGGAGTGGCTGCGAAAACGACTAAGGACCGCCGTTTTCCGGCTGGACGCAAAAAAAAAAAATAAACCATCCACAAATAGGTGAGGGCCGCCAATCCCCCCGAACCGGCGACCCTCGTTTGTTGATGGTTCAAGAAAAGACTACTCCAGACGGCGACCCTTGGCAAATATTTTTTGGACAGCGCCGGAAGCAAGTTACTCTCGTGAAACGAGATACTTACAAGATTTTTACATGGCGTTTCATTTCATTTGGGTTGATCGTCGTCTTTACCGGTGACTTTGTTCGCTGCTTTTTTCGTGGTGCGGGCAGTCGCGTGGGCAGCTTTCTTGGTGCCATGCACGGTCGCGTGAGCGGCGTCTTCGGTGGTGTTCGCAGTGGCCCTGGCCGCCTTCTTGGTGCCGTGCGCGGTTGCGTGCGCGGCGTCGTCAGTCGTGTTCACGGTCGCATGAGTGGCCTTCTTTGTTCCGTGAACGGTCGCGTGTCCGACTGCTTTTGCGCCCTGAGCGGTGGCGTGGGCAGCATCTTTCGAATCCTGCTTCACGCCGGGATTGTCTTGCGCAAGAGCTGAGACGCTGATGCAAAGTGCGAGGCCCAGCGCAAATCCAAATATCTTTTTCATATATCTCCTCTAGTAGAGTGGCTGAAAAATTAGAGTGCCAGGTGTGTGCAAAGGGTTGTAAACAGGCTGCGATGGGGATGGTGAAACGCAATGCTACTGCGTATAATTCGCCGCGTCCTTGAGTCCCACCTAAGATCTTCATCTTTACAAATTCGAGAGGGAGCTAATGTCATTCAGTATTCGTAGGAAGAGCGTCTTTGCGGCGGTCTGCGCGATGTTTGTGATGGCCGGCGGAGCTTTCGCGCAACGCACTTACACCACTCAAGATTACGCGAATGCGGAAAAATTCATGGGATACAACACGAACCCGATGGTGTATCACGCGGTGCGTCCTGCATGGCTGCCGGATGACCGCGTCTGGTTCCGCGATGTGGGGCCAGACGGCACCGAATTCGTGATCGTGGACGCCGCCAGCGGCAAGCGCGAGCCGGCGTTCGATCAGGAAAAGCTGGCAGCGGCGCTGTCCAAAGCCGCGGAGGCCAAGACGCCTTACAGCGCGAACAAACTTCCATTCAATGACATTGAGATATCAGAAGACGGTAAGTCCGTTTCGTTCACCGTTTCGGGTGGGGGTGGTCCACCGCGCAGGTTCAAGTGCGATCGCGGAGGAACTGAATGCACGCAAGAGCGTCGCGGTGGGGGCGGACGTGGCGCTGCGGCAGGCGGGCGTGGTCCTGCGCGCAATGATGTGGTCTCGCCGGACAAGACGCAGACCGCTTACATCAAGGACTGGAACTTGTGGGTGCGCGACCTTGCCAGCGGCAAAGAGACGCAGCTCACAACAGACGGCGTGAAAGATTTTGGCTACGCAACTGACAATGCCGGATGGACGCACAGCGATCGCGCCATCCTGATCTGGTCGCCAGATTCGAAGAAGATCGCGACCTATCAACAAGACCAGCGCAACACCGGCGAGATGTACATCTATGAGACCAAGGTGGGGCATCCGCAGATGCAGGCGTTGAAGTATCCGCTGCCGGGCGACAAAGACATCACCATGATCCAGCGCGTGGTGATTGATGTGCCGTCGGCGAAGGTAGTGCGCTTTCAAATGCCGCCGGACCAGCATCGCTCGACATTGTGTGACGACATTGTTTGCCGCGGCAGCGAATGGGCTGACGTGCAATGGACGCCGGATTCGCAGCGCGTGATCTTCGTTTCCACCTCGCGTGACCACAAAGACGAAAATCTGCGCGTGGCAGACGCCGCCACCGGCGCGGTCAAAGATGTGATGGAAGAGAAGTCGCCTACGCAGTTCGAATCTGGCCAAGGCCGCGTGAATTGGCGCTACCTTGGCGACACCAACGAGCTCATCTGGTTCTCAGAGCGCGACGGATGGGGGCATCTCTATCTATACGATTTCGCGACTGGCAAGCTCAAGCACCAGATCACCAAAGGCGGGTGGGCGGTGCAGCAGTTGGTGCGTGTCGATGAGAAAGCGCACATGTTGTATTTCGTCGCTACCGGGCGCGAGAAGGGCGATCCGTATTTCCAGCATCTCTACAGCATCAACACTGACGGCAACAATCTGAAGTTGCTGACGCCGGAAGATGCGAACCACGAGACTGTCTTTTCGCCGAGCGGGAAGTACATCTCTGACACATACTCCACCGCGGATACGCCGCCTGTTTCCGTGTTGCGCGACTTGAACGGCAAGGTTGTTGCAGAAAATGCCAAAGCTGACATCTCGAAGCTGGTCGCATCCGGATGGAAAGCTCCCGAGCGCATCGTGGTGAAGGCGCGCGACGGCAAGACCGACCTCTATGGCATGTTGTTCAAGCCAACGAAGATGGAGCCGGGCAAGAAGTATCCCATCATCAATCACATCTATCCCGGGCCGCAGGGCGGCAGCGTGGGTTCGCGCTCGTTCTCTGCGGCGCGCGGTGACGCGCAGGCGCTGGCGGAGTTGGGCTTCGTGGTCGTCGAGATCGATGGTATGGGTAATCCTACGCGCTCGAAAGCATTCCACGATTTCTATTACGGCAACATGGGTGACAACACGCTGCCGGACCAGATCGCTGCCATGAAACAACTGGCGGCAGAACGCAACTACATCGACATCGACAAGGCAGGAATCTACGGACACTCGGGCGGGGGATACGCCACTGCCGACGCGATGTTCCGCTATCCCGATTTCTTCAAGGTGGGCATATCCGAGGCGGGGAACCATGACAACCGCGTGTACGAGGACGATTGGGGTGAACGCTATCAGGGTCTCGAGGTGAAGAAATCTGACGGCACTTCGAACTATGACGACCAAGCCAATGAGAACATCGCCAAGAACCTAAAAGGCCATCTGCTGCTGGCGCACGGAACGATGGATGACAACGTTCCGCCGAACAACACGCTGCTGGTGGTGGACGCGCTGATCAAAGCCAATAAAGACTTTGACCTGATCATGTTGCCGAACCGCCGTCACGGATTTGGTAACGAGCCGTACATGGTGCGCCGTCGTTGGGATTACTTTGTGAAGTACCTGGCAGGAGGCGAACCGCCTAAGGAGTATGAGCTGAAGCCGCCAGCGAATCAGTTCGGGTTTTGAAACCTCTTGACTGATTATATTAAAACTGATATAAAACAATCACCGCCCTCGCGGCGGTTGTTTTATTTGGCTTCGACGCGCGATGACCAGCGCCGGCTGCCAGAACCGGTACAGGATGCGTTTGTTGTTTCCCTGGAAACAGCCCGCATGGGCGGTCATCCGGCGTCTGCAAAGCCGTGGAAGGGAGAAGGGCCCGGGATCTTCGAGCTTGTTGAAGACCATCGCGGTGGCGCGTATCGCGCGATATATACGGTTCGATTCTCTGAAGCAATCTATGTGCTTCACGTCTTCGAAAAGAAGTCGAAACGCGGTATTAAGACGCCGCAGCTTGAGGTTGAAAAAGTGAGGACTCGATTGAAGCAGGCAAGGGAACATTATGCGCAAAACTTCGGGCGATAAAAGAGTCAAGATTTGGGAGGCTGGACCTAACCTCTTTGCCGATTTCGGGATTCCCGACGCTGAAGAGAAATTGGCTAAAGTCCAGCTTCTGGTGGCAATCAATAAAATCCTTGACGCAAAGCAGCTAACGCAAAAAAAGGCATCGTTGTTGCTGGATTGCACTCAGCCTGACATTTCCATGCTGCGAAACTACAAGCTGGCCGCATTCTCGCTAGGTAGACTCTTGGATTTTCTGCATCGGCTGGGTCAAGACGTAGAAATAACGATCCGAAAGAAAGCGCGAAGACGAAAAGTTGGCGCTACCACCGTGCGCATGGTCGGTGCTGCATAGCGTATACTTCGCGGCCATGAGACGAATTCTTCTCGTGGCCGCCTTTATTTCTGCAACTTGCTTCGCGCAGTCCGCAACCAACAAGGTCGTTCATTACTCGCTCGACAAATCCAAGCTCAAATACCTCTTCGCCACATCAGAACCGGTCTTGCACCTTAAGCAAGGTGACATCCTCGAGACCACGACCGTCGACGCGTTCGGCGACGTGCTGCAGAAACCCGGCGACACCCTCAGCATGGTCAAGGGCGACAATCCGCTGACTGGGCCGTTTTTCGTGGAAGGCGCAGAACCGGGCGACACTCTCGCAGTCAAGATCCTTGCGCTGGAAGTGAATAGCAACCAAGGCGTGGGCACGATCGCTGACGGATTCGGCGCGGTGAACAGCACTACGTACACGCCTATGGTGAACCCGCCGATCGGCGAGCACATCTGGTATTACCCCATCGACAAAGCCACCAACACTGCGACCTTCAAAGCCAACGATTCGAACTTCAGCGTGAAGATGCCGCTGCACAATTTTTTGGGATGCATCGGTGTAGCGCCTGCGGGTGGCGAGGCTCGCAGCTCGATCGTGCCCGCGGAGTTCGGCGGCAACATGGATTCGCCCGAGGTCAGCGTAGGTAACACGGTCTATTTTCCGGTGAACGCGAAAGGCGGGCTGCTCTTTATTGGCGACGGACATGCCGCCATGGGCGATGGCGAGATCGGCGGAACCGCGATCGAAGTGCCCTTGCGTGTTCGATTGCAAGTGAGCGTGATCAAAGGGCAGAAGATCGCGTGGCCGCGTTTTGAGAATGAGGAGTACATCATGACCGTAGGCGCGTATCGCCCGCTGGATGATGCTTTGCGCATCGCCTATACAGAGCTCATC
>JAICWB010000311.1 GCA_025935035.1 Terriglobales bacterium | reverse complement strand
GGGTTGGATTTGCTTGGATTGACCGCCAATCTGGGCAATCGCAAATCCCGGCAATCACTAATCCTTTAGAATCATTCTCCATGCTCAAGTTCTCCACCGCCGGTGAATCGCACGGGGAAGCCCTCATAGCTCTGCTCTCCGGCGTGCCCGCCGGACTGCCCATCGACCAGGCGTTCATCGACCGCGAGCTCTGGCGCCGTCAGCAAGGCTTCGGGCGCGGCGGGCGCATGCGTATCGAGACGGACAAAGCGCATTTCATCAGCGGCGTGCGTAACGGACATACCATTGGCTCGCCCATCGCGCTGCGCATCGAGAACAAAGATTGGAAGAACTGGGAAGAATCGCTTCCCGTCGGCGCAGGCGATCCGGCGAAACACAAAGCGGTGGCTTCGCCCCGCCCCGGACACGCCGACCTCGCCGGTGCATTGAAGTACAACTTGCCGGAGGCACGTTACGTCCTGGAACGCGCTTCCGCCCGTGAATCGACCGCGCGCGTCGCCGTCGGAGCCATTGCAAAGCTTTTGCTCCGCGAGTTGGGAATCGAAGTGCTCAGCCACGTGATCGGCGTCGGCGGAGCCAAGCTGCCCGATGACCGCGCTGTCAGTTTCGAACGCCTCCGCGAACTTCACGCCAGGCAAGAGGTCCTCCTCAATTGCGCAGACGCCGCAGCCGAAGAGCAAATGCGTCTCGAAGTGGACCGCGTGCTCCGCACGGGCGATTCCGTTGGCGGAGTCTTCGAGGTCGTCGCGCACGGCGTTCCCGCGGGCCTGGGCACGTACGCCAACTGGGACGAGCGCCTAGACGGCCAACTCGCCGCCGCCGTCATGTCACTGCAAGCGGTAAAAGCCGTTGAGTTAGGACGCGGCATTCACGCCGCCACCGCTATGGGCTCGACGGTCCATGACGAGATCGGATACGACGCTGCGGACAAGAAAGCGCAGTCGTCCGGTGGCTCCGCCGGATTCACCCGTGCCAGCAATAACGCAGGCGGCATCGAAGGCGGAGTAAGTAACGGACAAGAGATAGTCGTCCGTGGCTACCTCAAACCCATTTCGACCCTCCGCCGTCCCCTTCAGTCAGTAGATTTCAAAACTCGTGAGACCGTCAAAGCCGCCTACGAACGCTCAGATGTCTGTGTCGTGCCCGCCGCAGGCGTCGGCGCAGAAGCGATGGTCGCACTCACGCTGGCCAAATGCGCTCTGGAAAAATTCGGTGGCGATTCGCTCGTAGAACTTCGCCGTAATTACAACGGATACTTGCAACAGCTGCGCGAATTCTGACTCGCCGCAAACGTGCGATAAAATAACTTCGCCTTGGACACCACAAAGAAAACCTCTGAGCCCACGGGAAAAGTCCACCCCATCGTCCTCTACGGCGATCCGGTACTGGATACGCCCGCCGCAACCGTCACTGTCTTTGACGATAAGCTGCAAAAGCTCATCGAAGACATGTTTGCCTCCATGTATTCCGCCCACGGCGTCGGTTTGGCCGCGCCTCAGATCGGCATCAGCAAACGTATCGCCGTCATCGACTGCAGCTTCAAAGAGCGTCCCGAAGAGAAGATCGTCATCATCAATCCCGAGATCATCAAGACCGAAGGCAAGCAGAGCGGCAGCGAGGGCTGCTTGAGCGTGCCGGAATTCCGCGAGAACTTGACGCGCCCCAACGTGGTCACCGTACGCGCTCAAGACGCCAAAGGAAAAGAGTTTGAGATGACCGGCGAAGGCCTACTGGCCCGCGCATTTCTCCATGAGACCGACCACCTGAACGGAAAGCTCTATATCAGCCACCTGAGCGCCCTGAAACGTGACTTGATGAAGCGCAAGATCAAGAAGCTGATGAAAGCCGGCGAATGGATCTACGAAGCGCCGCAGCCCATGTAGGTGCCATTCGCCGTCGTTCACCCTAGTTCGGACAAGGCTTCGCGGCGTGTTCCAGTTCGCGCGTATCCGGATAACTGAAAGCGTTCTCAAACGCGTCCGAGTGCGAGCGCTGCGTGAACCACTGCAGCAGCGCCTGCGTCTGCGGATGGTACACGAAACCGTGCAGCACGACCGGGAACGCAGGATGCGGCAAGTCTTCGATCGGATCGGCGGTCTCCAGCGCGGCCGCGCAGGTTGAACCGTCAGGATACTGCCACGGTGGCGCCACGTTCGTCACAAACGGGTCATTCAAAGTCTCTGATATCTCATGGCTCAGGGTGATCGCATCCGCAATGTCTTCGTCCCGGTAAATGCCCTGATCGAGCCATGAGGTGTAGATCAGCGTCTGTATGTAATGGGTTGTTGACGAATGCTTCGTCTCATACGCCGTATGGAAGCCAAGCAGGCAGCAATTCTTCTCGTCACCGCCGTTGTATAGCAAAACATTGGGCGCGATCAGGATCGGCAATTCGTCTATCTGTAGGCCCTCAAGTTGTGCGATCGTGCTGATCTGCGAAGTGAAGAAGTCTGAGTTCACCTTCGCAAAGACTTTGCCACTATCGGTGATGAAGACCTCTCCCATGCCCGCCGGCACCTCAACGGTCACGGGTGTGAGCACGCGCGGTTTGGCAAGCAGTGTGTGCCAGCCGCCTTTGTTGAACTTGTGGAACTGCGCCAGCTCGACCGCGTCAGCAAACTGAGTGAAGCCGGTGCCGTAGTTGTAGTTCTCAAAGTTAGGGGAGGTCATCGCAGCCTTGACGATGGGACCGGCATCGATCACCAGCGGATTGCCATCCGGGTCAATGTACTCATCGAACGCCAGCGATACCGGCGCCAGCGCCGTCTTGATAGTCACAGACGTGTCGCTTGAGGGGTCGCTCCCCGCCATAATGAATGGATAAATGCTGCCGTCTGCGGCAGTGAATTTGCCTGACCAATGCGGCAACGACGTTACATGTTGTAGCGGCCCCAGATTTTGCGGCGCTGGCCCGCCCATCGCTGCGAACCGGCCATACTTCACCCCTTCGCCTGAATCGCCGATGGAATAATCGCCGACTCTTGCCGGTCGCTTGAGTTGCATCTTTTGTGCGGAGAGGGTGGAAGCGAGCATGCACGCGCATGCCACAGAGGTGTACAGCCTGGCCCAATACATCGTGGTCC
>JAICWB010000145.1 GCA_025935035.1 Terriglobales bacterium | reverse complement strand
ATTGAAGAGCGCACCACGGCGGAAGTGTTCACGCCGGAAGACTTCACGGAAGAGCATCGCCAGATCGCGCAAACCACGGAAGAGTTTGCGCGCAATGAGATTGTGCCCAACATCGAGCGTATTGAACACAAGGAGTTTCAGGTCACGCGCGACCTGCTGAAGAAGGCGGCGGAGCTCGGCTTGGCTACCGTGGATATTCCCGAGGAATACGGCGGGGCGGACATGGACAAGATATCGTCTTGCATCATTGCCGACCGCATCGCTGTTTGCGGTAGCTTCAGCGTGAGCTTTGGTGGACACGTTGGTATCGGCACACTTCCTATCGTTTATTTCGGCACGCCGGAACAGAAGAAGAAGTATCTGCCGAAGCTCGCGAGCGGCGAGTGGGTGGCGGCATATGCTCTTTCGGAGAACACCTCCGCCTCTGACGCTATGAATGCACGCACGAAAGCTGTTCTTTCCGCCGACAAGAAAGAGTGGGTGCTGAATGGCGAGAAAATGTGGATCACCAATGCCAACTTCGCGGACCTGTTTATCGTCTTCGCGAAAGTGGATGGTGAGAAATTTTCTGCGTTCATCGTTGAAAAGACCTTTTCCGGTTTTTCAGTCGGGGCGGAAGAGAAGAAGCTGGGCATTCGCGGCTCATCTACGGCGCCTCTGATCCTGAATGACTGCAAAGTGCCGGCCGAGAACCTGCTGGGTGAGATCGGCAAGGGGCACGTGATCGCATTCAACACTCTGAACATCGGCCGTTTCAAACTTGGCGCCGGCGTGGTGGGCGGCGCACGCAATGCTTTGACGAATGCTGTCTCTTACGCCAAAGAGCGAAAAGCCTGGGGAAAGAGCATTTCTGACTTCGGTTTGATCAAAGAGAAGCTCGCGAACATCGCCATCGGCGTGTACGTTGGGGAGGCGTTAGCTTACCGCACGGTCGGCATGATCGAGACTGCCTTGGCTGAGATCGACAAGAAAGCAGCGGATGCTTCGACTCAGATCCGCAAGGGCATCGAAGAGTACGCGGTCGAATGTTCCATCTTGAAAGTATGGGGCTCAGAGATGATCGACCGCGTCGTAGATGAGGTCGTGCAGATCTACGGCGGCTACGGTTTCGTAGAGGAGTATCCCGCAGAGCGTTCATTCCGTGACGCGCGCGTGAACCGCATCTTTGAAGGAACGAACGAGATCAATCGCCTCATCATTACTGGCTGGCTGATGAAGCGCGCCATGGGCGGACAGTTGGCGCTTATGCCCGCGATCAAGAAATTGATGGATGAAGTACTGGCCGGCCCGTCTATGGGCGAACTTCTCGAGGGCGCTCTCGCTGCGGAGCGGACCATGGTAGCGAATGCCAAGAAGGCCGGACTGATGGTGAGCGGGGCGGCGGTGCAGAAGTACATGATGAAGCTGGAAGACGAACAGGAAGTCATGGGCGCCATGGCGAATATGATCATTGAGATATTTGCGATGGAGTCCGCCGTACTGCGGGCGATGAAGCTTATTGAGAAGAATGGTGAGACGGCTTCGCAGAATGCCATCAACATGACCCGTGCCTATATCGCCGGGTCCATCGATAAAGTTGAGTCCGAAGCCAAGCGTGTGCTGGCGGCTTGCGCGGAAGGAGACATGCTGCGGACTCAGATGGCCATTTTGCGCAGAATGTTCAAACATGAACCGATCAACAGCGTGGAAGCGCGCAAAGCGATCGCCGCGAAGGTGATAGAAGCTGGGAAGTACGTAGTGTAAGTTTCCGGGCAGAGTGGCTCGTCGCGAGGGAACTGAGGCAACAGGGGCGGGCGACTGTTGCTCTAATGGAATACGTTAGGACGACGGAGGGATTCATGGAAGGTGAAGTGATGCAGAAGACAGAGAATTGGAAGCGCGCGGTGATGATCGGATCATTCAGCGCGGCAGCATTTTTACTTTTGACCGGACGCAAAGCAGCAGGGTTTGCGCTAGCCGGAGTCGGAGTGGCAACTTTGGCAGGCGAGTACCCTGACAAGTTCGAAAAGTTTTGGGAGAAAGCACCGGAGTATCTCGATCGCGGAACCCGCCTGGTGCAGGGTGTCGGCAGCTTTGTGGAGAAGATCGCGGAGCAGAGCGCGCGAATTCAGGAACGCGCCGGGCAGACGCGCCCTGATTACATCACCTAGACTTCGATCCCGAGTATCTGGCGCCCCTCGGCACTGATCCTCTCTGGGCCCCATTGCGGGGTCCAGATGAAGTTCACATTCACACTCTGCACTCCTGGAAGCGCCTCGATCGTGCGGCGTACTGATTCTCCGATGGTCACATGTGAAGGACAGCCTGGCGACGTCAGAGTCATATCCACCTCAACGTCTTCCAGCGGCTGCGCCACTTGTGGCGCCAGTTCTGATGCCAATCGCATAGCGGGCTTGAAACGAATCTCGTACACCAATCCCAAATCAACGATGTTCACCGGGATCTCCGGATCGAATACGGATTTCAGTGCCGCGCGAACTTCCTGCTCATTCAATGCCATATATCTAGTATAAAACTTGATAGATGCTTGAGTTCGGCACAAGACTCGCGAATGTTTCATACGTGGAACGGCCCGGTGCTTACGCCATCATCCGAAATGCAGCGAATGAGTATGCGGTTATCCGCACGCCAAAGGGGTGTTTCCTGCCTGGCGGCGGAGTGGACGAGGGTGAGCAAATGGAAGCAGCCTTAGGCCGTGAAGTTCGAGAAGAAACGGGACTAGCGGTAATGGTAGGCCGCAAAGTGGGCGTGGCCGCCCAGTATCTCATCAGCGCGCGCGAGGGCATCTACTACAAAAAGATCGGCCATTTTTACATGGCCGAGTTCGGGGAGCGGCTCACAGAAAAATTTGAGGCAGAACATGAGTTGCTGTGGATGTCCTTTGACGGTGCCTCTGCGGCGCTTAAGCACCGCTTTCAGGTGTGGGCGCTTGCGACCTCAAGGGGATAAATCGTTTAAATAAGAATGCCCGACGACCGTTTAGTCATCGGGCATTTCTATTCCATCTGATCTCGCCACCACCCGGCATCGTCTCCCCCAGGTTCTTATGTCGGCGCCGGCGAACTCGTTTGGATTGGTTAAGGTGAGAGGAGTATCGCGCGAACGCGCTGCCGGTGAAATTCGCGGAATGACCTAGGCCCATGGGGAAAACCGCCTTAATCCCCCACAAGAGCCGGTTCCGGTTTCCGCGACGGCGGCCGCTTCATCTTTGATCTCACCCACAGCCCTACGCGAGCTAAAAGAAGAAGCGCAAGTATAGAGCCGTACATCGCAGGTTGAGAGTGGTCCGCCTTCACCTTCCACCAGAAATGAATCACCCCAAGTGCCGCAATCACATATATCAACTTGTGCAGGAGGTTCCACTTTTTGCCGCCCATTTTGCGGATGGCCCAGGCCGTGGATGTGGCCGCCAGGGGGATCATCATCAGGAACGCGACGAATCCAACAATGATGAACGGACGCTTAGTGAGGTCAATCGAGACTTGGTGCCAGTCGAATTGGATGTCGAGCCCCAGGTAAGTGGAGAAGTGCAGCACGATGTAGAAGAAGGCGAAGAGACCGATGAGGCGACGAAATCGTATCAACCAGTTAAGGCCGGTGAATTTGCGTACCGGCGTGATTGCCAGAGTGACCAGCAATAGGATGAGAGTGGTTGTACCGGTAGTGTCTGTGATGAGCTCAATAGGATTTGCGCTGAGGTCATGAGTAAGAAATTTGAAGACCAGGTAGAACACAGGCCCCAGACATGCAAACCAGACGATGACTTTCAGCGCGACGATTGTCCGTTGGGTCATGGATTTTGGAACGTCAGCTATCAATAATACTTTTTTAGGTCCATGCCCGAATACATGGAAGCAACGAAGTCACCGTAGCCGTTGAACATGAGCGTCTTGCGGCGGCGGAATTCGCCTATGCGCCGTTCCGTAGCCTGGCTCCAGCGCGGATGATCCACATTCGGGTTCACGTTGGAATAGAAGCCATATTCTTCGGGCGCCATTCGGTTCCAGGTCGTAGGCGGCTCTTTTTCAACGAACTTGATCTTTACGATCGACTTGATGCCCTTGAATCCGTACTTCCAAGGCACCACAAGACGGATGGGCGCCCCATCTTGATTGGGAAGCGATTCGCCATACATGCCGACGGCAAGGATCGAGAGCGGGTTCATGGCTTCGTCCATGCGCAGACCTTCTACATAAGGCCAATCGAGGATCTGGCGCTGTTGGCCTTCCATCTGCTTTGGGTCATAAATGGTTTGGAAAGCGACGTATTTCGCTTTCGATTGCGGCTGGGCAGCTTTGATGACGGCACTTAGCGGGATGCCGATCCATGGGATCACCATGGACCATCCTTCGACGCAGCGCATCCGGTAAACACGTTCTTCCAGTCCATTGCTGTCCAGCTTCACAATGCCATCTACGCCGAGCTTTTGCGGTTTATCGCAGAGGCCTTCGATGGAAACGGTCCAAGGCGAGGTGCGGAACTTTGTGGCGTTCTTGTATGGGTCATCTTTATCCGTGCCAAACTCATAGAAGTTGTTGTACGTCGTTACGTCCTTTTCCGGAGTTAGGTCTTCACCGTGCGTGCTGAGGTCGCTTTTCGTGAAGTTGAGTTTCGTGTTGGCGAAAGCTGATTTAGGAGAAAGCATCTCCGGAAGAAAATTCGACGCCACTAGCCCAGCGCCGGCTATGCCCGCAGCGGCTAGGAATGCACGCCGATCAAGGTACTCGGCTTTCTTCGTGATCTCGGAATAGGGAATGTCGCTCAGCTTCTTGATTGCCATGGATGCCTCTGACCATTAGACGCAGTTCGTTGCCTTAAGTTTCATTTGAACCCATCAGAAGAATCATACCGCTTGTTGTAGATCGTGGAGCCCACGGACAAATATATCGATATAAATCGTATATAATCGAAAACCTCAATGGACAGTGGACTGATTAAGCCGAAGGACGCGGCCATTCGCTTGGGGGTCAGTTATCCGACTATCAAGCAATGGATCTATCAGAACAAGATACGCACAGTGAAAACCGGGGGCGGACATCACCGCATACCGGAGAGTGAACTCGATCAGTTTCTTCACAGTGTGCGCAATAAACCGGTGGCAGTCCGGCGAAAGAACTTTCGATCCATCAGCGGACGCAATCAGCTGGTTGGCCGCGTGCTCGACGTAAAGGTCAGCGGCCTGATGGCACAAGTAAAACTTTCTATCGGTGGGCAGGTCATTACGTCCATCATCACAGCGGATGCAGTGCGCGAGATGGGGTTGAAGAAAGGCGAGACCGCCGCCGCGCTGATCAAATCGACAGAGGTGATGATTGTTCGCCCGTAGATCGTGCGTCGTGTTGCTTATTGCCGTGGCAAGCGTCGCGCAAACGAAAAAACTTACCATTGCTGCGGCGGCGGACCTCGGGCCGGCGTTCCAAGAAATCACTTCTCCATTTGAAAAACAGTCGGGAATCAAGGTCAGCGTTATCCTCGGCTCTTCCGGTAATTTTTTTGCCCAGGTCGAAAATGGCGCTCCCTACGATCTTTTTTTCTCTGCGGACCGCGAGTACGCAAAAAAACTGCAAGAGGCAGGCTTAGCGGATCATCTGACGACTTACGCTGAGGGCAGCATTGTGCTCTGGGTACGCAATGATTCCAAGTTGGACCTTAATCGTGGAATGGATGTACTGCTCGATCCATCAGTGATGAAGATAGCAATCGGGAATCCGTCGCACGCCCCGTATGGCCGCGCAGCAATGAATGCGCTGGAACATTACGGCTTGGTGGCAAAAGTCAAAGACAAGCTCGTATTCGGCGAGAATATTTCTCAGGCCACGCAATTCGTACAGACCGGCAATGCGGATGTGGGAATCACTGCACTGTCATTGGCACGGGCTCCTGCGCTCAAGACCCAAGGCCGCTACTGGGAGATCCCGCACGATACTTATTCGCGCATTGAGCAGGGAGCGGTAGTGTTGAAGTCTGGCCCGAACCGCGGCGCGGCTCTGGCTTTCCTCGAATATCTGAACTCTGCGGCGGCGAGAGAGATCATGAGGCGCTATGGGTTCGTGACGCGCTCGGCGGAAACGAACAAATGAGCGGCAGCATCGACTGGCAAGCAATGTTGCTCACCGCGCGATTGGCAACAACAGTCGCAGTGATTCTTTTGTTCTGCGGCTTGCCCATCGCTTACTGGCTTGCTTACACAAAGGCCAAATGGAAATTTCTTGTCGAAACTGTTGTAGCGCTGCCCCTGGTGCTTCCACCAACCGTTCTAGGTTTTTACGCACTTATTGCCATGGGCTCGGGAAGCCCTATTGAGCGTTGGTACGAGAGCTGGTCCGGCCACACATTGGTATTCAGTTTTCAGGGGTTGGTTATCGCTTCGGCCCTGTACAGTCTGCCCTTTGCGGTGCAACCATTCGCAGCAGCATTTGCGCAGATCGATCAAAGACTACTCGATGCATCTGCGCTGCTGGGATCATCGGGGTGGCGGACGTTCGTGCACATTGTCGCGCCGCTGGCGGTAGGAGGAATCATTCGCGGAGTCGTGCTGAGCTTCGCCCATACGGTCGGCGAGTTCGGTGTGGTGCTCATGGTGGGCGGAAACATTCCCGGTGCCACGCGGACCATCTCACTCGACATCTATGACAAGGTCCAAGACCTGAATTATGCGGGCGCGAATCGTACCGCATTGTTGTTGCTCGTCTTCTCGTTCGTGGCATTGCTGGCTATTTATAGCGGGCCCCGCAATCTGTGGCGCGGATGGATCTCGCGGTGAGCGAAATAAAACAGTATCTAAGAGTGTGTCTGGGGAAGAGCTTCGTGCCTCGGGGCCAGTCTTTTCGTTTGAAGGCGGAGTTCGCTGTCGGTAAGGAGATTGCGGTGATCTTCGGGCCTTCCGGTGCAGGTAAAACCACAATACTGGAATGCATAGCAGGCCTGATGCGGCCTGACAGCGGAAGAATCTCACTGAACGATCGAACGCTATTCGACGGCGAATCTCACATCAGCGTTCCTGTTCGCGAACGAAGGCTGGGTTACGTGTTCCAATCGCT
>JAICWB010000093.1 GCA_025935035.1 Terriglobales bacterium | reverse complement strand
GTAGGTCGTTATTATTATGCAGAGGCCGCTTTCGAGCGGCCTTTGCTACAATCTGCGCAGTCCCATGCAGTTTCAAAGGCTCGTAAAGCAGTTAAAGAAAATCGTCGGTAAAGATGGGGTACTCGACCGTCCTGAAGACTTGATGCTTTACGAGTATGACGGTGGCGTCGATCGCGGTACCCCGCAAGCCGTCTGCTTCCCACAAACCACCGAACACGTCTCGCAGATCTGCCGCCTCGCCACGAAAGAAAACATTCCTATCGTTCCCCGCGGCGCCGGCACCGGACTCAGCGGCGGAGCCATCGCGCGACAAGGCGGCATCGTCATCGGCTTCTCGCGCATGAACCGGATCCTCGAGATAGATATTCCGAACCAGCGCGCCGTGGTGCAACCGGGAGTGGTGAACCTCGATCTCACAAAAGCCGTGGAGTCCCAAGGATATTACTTTGCACCCGACCCGAGCAGCCAGAAGGCCTGCACTATCGGTGGCAATGTGGCAGAGAATTCGGGCGGACCGCATACGCTCGCCAACGGCGTGACGGTGAATCATGTCACTGGACTCGAGGTGGTACTGCCTGATGGACGCATTATCGAGTTCGGTGGAAAGGCCGCCGAGAGTTGTGGGTATGACATGACCGGCTTCTTCGTGGGCTCCGAAGGCACGCTCGGCATTGCAACGAAGATCACTGTGCGACTGACGAAGCTACCGGAAGCGGTTGCCACTCTACTCGCGGTCTTCAACACCGTGGACGATGCGGCCAACAGTGTCGTAGCGATCACCGCTGCGTCAATCACACCCGCAGCGCTTGAAATGCTTGATGGCTGGACGCTTCGCGCGGTTGAAGCCGCAACTCATGCCGGATATCCACTCGACTCCGGCGCGGTGCTTCTTATCGAACTCGAAGGACTCCGGGAGGCCATTAATGAAAATGCCGACGCCGTCCGCGAGATATGCTTGCGTGTTGGTGCGCGTGAAGTTCGCCGCGCGAAGGATGAGGCTGAACGTCAACTACTCTGGTCAGGACGCAAGAATGCCTTCGGCGCCGTGGGCCGCATCTCTCCCTCATATTATGTGCAAGACGGCGTCATCCCACGCACTAAGATCCCGCAGACTTTGAGCAAGATCGCCGAGATCGGCAAGAAATATGACCTGCAGATCGGTAACATCTTCCACGCCGGCGATGGCAATCTGCATCCTTTGATCCTGTTCGATACTCGCGACCGCGAGCAGACCAAACGCACTCTCGCCGCCGGTCAAGAGATCCTCGAATACTGCGTGAGCGTCGGTGGTTCTATTACGGGAGAACATGGTGTCGGTATGGAAAAGATGTCGGCGATGCCCGTGATGTTCTCTGACAATGACATTGAGGTCATGACACGTCTACGCAACGTCTTCAATCCTGCGGGCACGCTCAATCCACAAAAGCTTTTTCCCACGACGCGCAGTTGTCGCGAGACTTATTCTCCCGGTCATCCGAGTTTGGGTGAGGCAGATTCCAACACCGCACTTCACGGAGCCGACTGAATGTCGCCGGCCGTGGCCCCTGAACAAGAGACAAAAAGCTTGCACCGTGATCTAGGAGAGATCGTGGGCCAACGGCACGTTTTGGGCGGAGCTCCTGAGCGCCGCAAGGCAGAGCGCCGTAAAGACAAGAGAAAAAACCAGAAAGAGCGCAAGACTTTCGCCGCGCAACTCGCAAACTACGCCATTGATGGCATTATGCCCGGCGCTGTCGTTTCCCCCGCGAATGAAAAAGAAGTGGCAGCGATCCTGCAACTCGCCTGTGAAAACGATTACTGCGTGGTCCCACAAGGCGGCGGCACAAAACAGAATATTGGCGCGATACCTGAACGCATCGATATTCTCCTGCGCACTGATCGCTTGAACAAAGTGTTGCACTACGATGCGGGAGATCTCACACTGAGTGTGGGCGCCGGAATGACCATCGCGGAAGTGCAGGCAGGACTTGCGAAGAATTCTCAGTTCCTGCCGCTCGACCCGAACTTACCGCAGCAGGCCACCATCGGCGGCGTGCTCGCTACGAATGCCAATGGCCCGATGCGCTCCGGATTCGGCAGCTTGCGCGACTACTGCATCGGCATAAACTTCGTGACCGGCGACGGCAAGATCGCCAAGGGTGGGGGGAAGGTCGTAAAGAACGTCGCCGGATATGATTTGATGAAGCTCATGATCGGCAGCATGGGCACGCTTGGAGTGATCACGAGTGCAAATTTCAAGGTGTTTCCTTTGCCGAAGCAGACCTGCACCTTCATTTTGGATTTTCCTGATCTGGCCAGCGCCATGGCGCAACGTGATCGCATCATCTCTTCGCCGCTGGCCCCGATGTGCATGGAACTGGTTTCGCCGCGCGCTCACGAATATCTCGCCGGGCGGTCTGAAGTGCGTGATCCGGATCACTATGCTCCCCAGAGGGGCATGAAGCGCGCTGAAAACTATTCTCTTATCATCCGCGCCGGTGGCAGTGACGCTGTGCTGGCACGCTATCGTAAAGAATTAGGCGAGGCGATATCGCGAGAGATGTCCAGTGCCGACGAGGCAAAGCTTTGGCAGCACCTTTCAGACTTTGAGAAAGCGATCACCACGCGGCACCGCAATTG
Organism: Terriglobales bacterium; assembly: GCA_025935035.1. Lineage (GTDB taxonomy): Bacteria > Acidobacteriota > Terriglobia > Terriglobales > Acidobacteriaceae > JAICLA01. The sequence goes on along the minus strand of JAICWB010000093.1, from coordinate 7,215 downwards.
CATGCTGATGAACATGGGCGTAACCACGAGCGCCGTGAGGGCTGCATACGAGGCGGCAGAACAAAGTGCGGTTGAGCACAATTTGCTAAGCGCTTGCATAGGACGTGCGGCTACGGGATCCCTGATTTTTGCTTTTGTTCCACTCGGCGTGGACCCGCCTAACGCTATGCAGTTTGCCAATGTCGCGTCATCATTGCGCAGCCGGCTATCAAAAGGGTCAGTGGCTATTGTCGTTCGCTGTCCGCTAGAGACCAAAGAGCGCTTTGATGTTTGGGGCAGCAGTGCAAATGACGCGGACTTGATGCGCGGCGTACGAGAAGCCATGGATCCCAAGCGCATACTTAATCGTGGCAGGTTCATTGTCTAGATGTCAGACCTGGTTCAGATCGCAAAGCACGAAGGCGGAACAGACGCTCTTCCGCATGAACCCACGTGCGCACATTCCAATTTTTCCGCGCACGACAAGCCGACATGGGATCTTTACTCCACCTGCATTCACTGCGGGCTCTGCTTGAATCATTGCCCAACTTATCGAGCGCTCGGTGTAGAGATGGATTCTCCCCGCGGACGCATCTATCAAGTCCTGCAAGTGGACGAAGGCCGCCTGCCCATCGGCGATTCATTCGTCACTCACATCGACCGCTGTCTCGGTTGCGTCGCCTGTGAGACTGCTTGTCCTTCCGGTGTTCATTACGGCAAGATTGTGGAACGCGCGCGTGCGCAGATTGAGACGCACTATAAGCGCCCGCTCATGGAGCGCTTCGTCCGCTGGGTCTTTTACGAAAAACTTCTGAAAGATTTTCACCGTCTCGCGCAAGCCGCCAGGGCGATGCGCTTCTATCAGCAGTCTCCGCTGCAGAACCTGATAAGAAAGTCGCGTATCTTGCGCCTCTTCGGCATGGAAGAGCTTGAACGGCTCGCGCCCGAGATCGATCATGATTTCTTCTTTGAAGAGATCGGGATGCTCATTCCTGCGGTTGGCGAAACACGCGCGCGCGTCGCCTTCCACGCTGGATGCATCGCCAACGTCGCCTTTTCACGACTGAACTATGCCACAGTCCGCCTGCTCTCAATGAACGGCGTGGAAGTCTATGTCACTCCCCGACAGCGCTGTTGCGGCGCTTTGCATTCCCACTCCGGATATCGCGATGACGCGCGCAAACTCGCTCGCAAGAATATCGACACATTCCTCGACGGTTCGCACAAATATGACGCCATCGTCACCAATGCCGCCGGCTGCGGGTCCACGCTGAAGGAATACGACGACCTTCTTGCGGATGACCCGGAATATGCTGATCGGGCGCGCGAGTTCGTCTCGAAGATGAGAGATGCAACGGAATTTCTTGCTGCGCTCGGCCTGCGCGAGCCCAAGCAGAAAATCAACGAGAAGGTCACCTATCAGGACCCGTGCCATCTTGCGCACGCGCAAAAAGTACGATCCGCTCCCCGCGAGCTACTCAAAGCAGTCGGCGCAGAGATCGTCGAACTTCCGCATTGGGATCAATGCTGCGGCAGCGCGGGCACCTACAACGTCGCGCAGAATGAACTGTCCATGAAGATCCTGGACGCCAAGATGGAAGACGTTCGTGCGGTCGCTGCGTCCATCAACACTGTGGTCACGGCCAATGTCGGATGCATGTTGCAATTGCGCGCCGGCATGGAGAAAGATGGTCTTAATCTCCCGGTGAAACACGTCATCGAGGTATTGAATGAATGTTATTACTGAAAAGCTGCTCACTAAAGTAACAATCTTTTAAACAGTGAATCGTTTGACAGGCCTTGGCATCCAACGTAATCTTAAAGAGTGAGAACCGTGAATCAACATATCGAGCAACGCATTCCGCAGATGGCCCAATGCCAACTGTTTATGCAGAAGCGTGTGTTTGATATCAGCGGTTCGGGGGCGAAAGACTAAACACTTAGCCCTTTAAGATTTTCCGAAGAGCCGCTCAAACATTGAGCGGCTTTTCTATTTTTACGGCTTTGTTTTCGAAGGAGAAAGAAAATGACCATCCCCGTGCGATACGCAAATCCCGCAGCCCTGCTCTACGGACTCGAGATGTTTGCCGTCGGTGTCTGCGCCGTCTCCGGCGCACTCGCGGCTGCGCGCAAGAAGATGGATATCTTTGGTCTGATCGTCACCGCCATTGTCACGGCAATCGGTGGGGGCACGGTGCGCGATCTTCTGCTTGATCACAGGCCGGTCTTCTGGATCGCGAACACGACTTTTCTGTGGCTGCCGGCGGTGGTCGCCGTCGCGACTGCAGCATACGCCCGTGTGCGGCCTGTGCCCACCTACTCGCTCACTTTAGCGGACGCACTCGGCCTCGCGCTCTTCACCGTCAGCGGAGCCAAACTCGCCCTGAATGACCATTACGCTTTCCTCATCGTGGTACTGATGGGCGCAGTCACTGGCGTGGCCGGCGGCGCCATTCGGGACGTTCTCTGTGGTGAGATTCCGCGAATCTTCAAAGGCGAGATCTACGCAACAGTCTCGCTTGTCGGCGCGGTTGTGTTCGCTGGATTACAACGTGCGGGCGTGTCATTGGTAGCGAGCGGAACCGCAGCTGCATTGCTGATCATCGCCCTGCGCGTTTCCGCGATCTTCTGGGGAGTGAAGCTCGAGCCGATCGCGCTGGCCGCACGCAAAGCGCAGACGGTAACGCTCGATCTTCAAAACTAGGTGCTCTCGGAAAACGGGAAACTAGTTCTGAAGCGTATACTGGCGCGCAAAAAAGGAGACTCTCATGAAACGACTCTTGTGGTTGGGCCCACTACTCTTGCTTGCAGGTTGTGCGGAGCCGGCGTCGGAGCCAGCTAAGGCCGCTTCTATTGATACCGCCAAAGTTGCCGCCGACATTCGCGCGACTGACGACGCCTGGAAAGCAGCTGCCAAAGCCAAAGATGCTGCTAAGACCGCAACTTTCTGGGCGGACGATGCGACCATCGTGATGTCAAATATGCCGGTAGTATCTGGTAAGGCGAACATTCAGAAGTTCGTCGAGGATTCGTTCAAGGACAAGAACTTTTCCATAGACTGGACAGCGGACAAGATTGAAGTGGCTGCTTCAGGCGATCTGGCCTATGAGACTGCGACTGAGACGGTGACTTTCTCTCAACGCAAAAAGGTCGGCACGGTGAAGGCGTTCGGCACGGTAGTGTGGAAGAAGCAGGCAGACGGTGGTTGGAAGGCGGTCGTGGATCAATCCACAGATTTGCCGCCCGCTGCGCCGGCAAAGAAGTAGAAATGAAGGACAACGTTTGATGGGTGCCCCACGCTCGCGACGCTAGCGTGGGGATTTCAGTTGAACTTGATCCGCGTTCATCCGCGTCTGAAAGGTTTTTGTTTTTCGTGCAACTTGCAACGTGAAACGTTCTACCTTGCCGCACCCTTTGCCAACAGCTCGTCCATACTGCAAGTTGGATTCTTTCCGCGTGATTCCTGAAGTTGTCGCCAGTTCATCGGCGGACGTCCCGTATCGATCTCTTGCATCGTAATGCACTGCGGTACCGGACAGACCAGCGCGCACAAGTTACAACCCACGCAGTGGTCCTCTTTGATCTGCGGCATGTGCTTTGCGGGAGTGCCCTCGCGCAGATCGCCAAACGGACGCGGCGCCGCTGTGATGCACTGGTGTGCGCCGTCCTCACAGGCGATGTAGCAGAGGTTGCATCCGATGCACTTTTCCGGATCGATCTTGGCGATGACCTTGTAGTTGAGGTTGAGATCGCCCCAATCTTTGACTTTGTTCACTGACTTGCCGACAAGCTCCATGGCAGACTGCATGCCTTTTTCCGCGAGGTAGTTGTTGAGGCCCTCAGCCATGTCTTCCACGATGCGGAAGCCATAATGCATTGCCGCCGTGCAGACCTGGACGGAAGTTGAACCCAGCAGCATGAATTCAACAGCGTCTCGCCAGTTCGCAATGCCGCCGATGCCGCTGATAGGAATATTCACCTTGGGATGGTGCGAAACACTCGCCACCATGTTCAACGCGATAGGCTTTACTGCAGGTCCGCAGTATCCGCCGTGGCTGGATGCGCCGCCCACGATCGGCCGTGGCACCCAAGTATCGAGATCGACGCCGACAAGGCTGTTAATAGTGTTGATGAGTGAAACCGCGTCCGCACCAGCGGCATTCACCGTAGCTGCCATGTGAGCGATGTCAGTCACGTTAGGTGTCAGTTTCACGATCACCGGGATCTTCGCTACCTCCTTCACCCAAGCCGTGATCATGCCCGCATATTCAGGGACCTGTCCCACCGCAGCGCCCATGCCGCGTTCGCTCATCCCATGCGGACATCCAAAGTTCAGCTCGATCAAGTCCGCGCCGGAGTCGTTCGTGCGCTTCACGATCTCATGCCATGTGGCTTGCTTCGACTCCACCATCAGCGACGCAACAACAACATTTTTCGGATATTTCTTCTTCACTTCAGTGATCTCAGTGAAGTTAGTCTCGATGGGCCGGTCGCTGATCAGCTCGATGTTGTTGAGCCCGATCATGCGTTCGTTCTTGTAGTCGATGGATCCATAGCGTGAGCTCACGTTCATGATGGGTTCACCAATGGTCTTCCACACCGCTCCGCCCCAGCCCGCATCGAACGCGCGCATAACTTGATACGCAGTGTTGGCCGGCGGACCGCTGCCCAACCAGAACGGGTTCGGCGATTTCACGCCGCAAAAATCTACGCTGATATCAGGCATGGGTCCCTCGCATGTTTGCCGATTTGCCGGCCAGGTGGGCGTGGATGCCGGCTGCGGCCTTCTTGCCGTGTGCAACGGCGTCAACCACTTCGCCTCCACCGTTCACGCAATCGCCGCCGGCAAAATATTTCGGATTCGCAGTCTGGCACGTCTCAGCATTCACCACCACGCGGCCTTTCTCTAGCTTCATGCCATTGATGGATTGCAGAAATTCCGTCTTCTTTGATTGCCCGAGCGCCTTGATGACCATATCAACGTCTAAGCGGAACTCGCTGCCCGAAATGTTTTGCGGACTTCGCCGACCGCTCGTATCCGCCGGCCCAAGCATGGTCTTCACGCATTCCAGCGATTCCACTTTGCCACGGCCTAAGATCTTCGTTGGCGCAGCCTGCCATATAAAGGATATTTCGTCCTTCTTGGCCAGTTCGATCTCATACTTGAACGCCGAAGCTTCCGCCTCGCCTCGGCGGTAGATCATGTAAACTTCTTCCGCGCCCAGCCGGTGCGCGGCCGTGACCACATCGATCGCTGTATTCCCACCGCCGATCACTGCGACCTTGTTCCCAACCAGCACCTCGTCGAATGGATTCTCCTTCGTCTCGCGAATGAAAGTCAGCGCGTCAATGCAGCCTTCTAAATCTTCGCCCGGAATGCCGAGGTCATCCGTTCCGCCGAGTCCAATACCGATAAAGATTGCGTCGTAGTTTTTCTCTAGTTCGACCAGACTCGCATCTTTACCTACTAACACGTTGCTCTTAATCTCAACGCCCAGGCGCCGCACTAATTCAATCTCCCGCACCGCATCGGAAGCCCGCAACTTGTATGCCGCAATACCGTAAGTATCCAACCCACCCGGCAGAGGATTCGCATCGAATATCGTCACCTTATATCCGTGCCGACGCAGCTCCGTAGCGCATGACAAACTCGCGGGCCCAGCGCCGATCAGCGCGACTTTCTTCCCGTTGTCCGCCGGCGGCTCAAACAGCTTGAGGGTGTCCATCACGGAATCCACCGCGTAGCGCTGCAGCTTGCCGATATCCACGGGCCGCTTGTTCTCGTAGTTCAGCACACACGCGCCTTCACACAAGACTGAAGTCGGACAAACCCGCGCGCAGCTATGTCCCATGATGTTGGCATTAAGAATGGTCGTCGCCGCTCCGGTCACGTTCCCCGTGCCGATCTGCCGGATGAACTGTGGCACGTTGATCTCCGTTGGACACGCCTTGATGCACGGCGCGTCATAGCAGAACAAGCAGCGTGAGCCTTCTTCCAGCGCCTGTGACTGCGTAAGCGGTGGATTAATATCAGAAAAATTATTTTCGTACTGCTCCGGCGTCAGCCGCGGAGCCACTTGTTTCAGCATATTTGGCCGTCCCCAAGTCGATCGAACGCAAAAAACCAACACTCCCGCGGCCATCAAACAGGCCCGCAAAAATCAGGGTGGAAGAGGCGTGAGTCTAGCATAAAAGTTTAGCGCGTTATATAAGCAATATGCGATGATTCACAGCTCTGTAGTTCAAGAACGAACCTTAATACCAAAGGACTCATATGGCTTTTGACACATTAATAGTGAATGGCACGGTGGCTACGGCCAGCGATACTTTTGACGCGGACGTTGCGATCACCGACGGCCGCATCGGAGCCATTGCCGCTAAACTCCCGCGCCAGAACTGCAAGAACATCATTGACGCGACCGGCAAACTGGTTATGCCGGGCGGCATTGATGTCCACACGCATCTGGATATGCCTTTCGGCGGCTCGCGTTCGGCAGATGACTTCGAGTCCGGCACCCGCGCCGCCGCCTTTGGCGGCACCACCACGCTCATCGACTTCGCCATCCAGTACAAGGGACAGACCCTGCGCACTGCTTTTGACGACTGGATGGAAAAAGCGCGCGACCGCGCCATCGTGGACTACGCCTTCCACTGCATCATCACTGACCTGCCGGACGCGCAGCTCCAAGAGATGCCCGCGCTCATTCGCGACGGCGTTCCCAGCTTCAAACTCTTCATGGCATATCCTGGCGTCTTCATGCTTGACGATGCCAGCATCTTCCGCGCCATGCGCAAAGCCTCAAAGCACGGCGGCATGATCTGCATGCACGCCGAGAACGGCGGCGCCATCGACGTCATCGTGCAGCAGGCGCTGGCGGAAGGGAAGACCGCGCCCAAGTATCACGCGCTCACGCGTCCTACGACCGCGGAGGCCGAAGCTACTGCGCGCGCCATCGCGCTGGCGGAGATGGCCGGGTCGCCCGTGTATATCGTCCACTTGAGTTGCAATGACGCGCTCGAAAAAGTCCGCGAGGCGCGTGACCGCGGCTTGCCCGTTTACGCTGAGACCTGCCCACAGTATCTGTATCTGTCGCTGGAAGACATGGAAGCCATGCCCGGCTTCGAAGGCGCGAAGGTCGTCTTCACTCCGCCGCTGCGCGAGAAGTGGAACCAGGAACGCCTCTGGCACGGCCTGAAACATGATCACTTGCAGGTCGTCAGCACAGATCATTGCCC
>JAICWB010000096.1 GCA_025935035.1 Terriglobales bacterium | reverse complement strand
GTCGTTGCTGGATGACTACGAGGTGTTTGTGCCGGGAGCGCCGGAGCATCCTAAGGGCGCGAACTTTTATCCGTCAGACGCGACCAAAGAGCAGCTTGAGAGCTGGATGAAGGGATTGTCTGACGATCAGCGCAAAGAGGCGCAGGGGTTTTTTACGGTCATACGGCACGATGGCGATGGATTCAAAATCGTTAAGTACAGCGATGAATACAAGGCCGACTTGGCGAAAGCGGCGAAGCTTTTGCATGAGGCTGCGGCGCTGACTTCGAATGCGTCATTGAAGAAGTTCCTTGATCTGCGTGCAGACGCATTCCTGTCTAACGATTACTTTGACAGCGACGTTGCGTGGATGGATCTCGATTCGCCGCTCGATGTCACCATAGGCCCGTACGAGACGTACAACGACGAGCTGTTTGGATACAAGGCCGCGTTCGAAGCTTATGTGAATGTGCGCGACGAGAAAGAAACGCAGAAACTCGCGTTTTTCGGGCAGCACTTGCAGGAGTTGGAAGACAATCTTCCTATTCCGAAAGAGCACCGCAACCCGCATGTGGCGGCTTCGTCGCATATTGCGGTGGTGAATGAAGTGTTTGGAGCAGGCGACGGCAATATGGGCGTACAGACCGCCGCTTACAACCTGCCGAACGACGAACGCGTGATCGCGCAAAAGGGCAGTAAGCGCGTGATGCTGAAGAATGTGCAGCAGGCCAAGTTCCAGCGGACGCTAATCCCAATATCGAAAGTGGTGCTCACGGCGGAGGCGCAGAAAGACCTCGACTTTGAATCTTTCTTCACGCACATACTGGCGCATGAGATCACGCACGGGCTGGGTCCGCATGTGATCACCATCAATGGGCGCGAAACCAATCCGCGGAAAGAGTTGAAAGAACTTTACAGCACCATTGAAGAAGCGAAAGCAGATGTGACCGGCTTGTTCGCAGTGCAGTACTTGATGAGCAAAGGCCTGTTGAAAGACAGTTTGGGCCAGGGCGACGCGGCGGAACACAAGCTTTACAACACCTATCTTGCCTCGACTTTCCGCACGCTGCGCTTCGGCACCACCGACGCGCATGCGCGCGGCATGGCCATTCAGTTCAACTTCCTTACTGACCAGGGTGCATTCGTCAATCACCCGGACGGAACGTTCTCTGTGGACTTTAGCAAGATCAAAAAGGCCGTCTCGGACCTCGACAACAAATTTCTGATGCTGGAAGCAACGGGCGACTACGCCGGCGCCAAGCAGATGATGACCGAACTGAGCGTGATTCGTCCGCCGGTGCAGAAGGCGATGGACAAGCTGAAGTCCGTGCCCAATGACATTGAGCCACACTTTGTGACCGCGAATTCTCTCGGCGCTGCCGCCCACGCGCCAGCCAAAAAGTAGGACATATGACCACGACCGCTGCACGTCCGCAACTTGCCTACCTGAAAGACCAGATGGATGAACTGAAGCGCAAAGGCACGCACTTCAAGTTGCGCGTGCTGGAGGATGAGTGCGCGCCGGAGTGTACATTTGATGGGCAGCACGTAATCAATCTTGCGTCGAATAATTACCTGGGGCTGACCACGCATCCGAAGCTGCGCGAAGCAGCGATTGAAGCCACGAAGAAATACGGCGTGGGTCCGGGAGCGGTGCGCACCATCGCCGGCACCATGAAGCTGCACATGGAGCTGGAAGAAAAGATAGCGCGCTTCAAGAACGTGGAAGCTTGCGTCGTCTTTCAGTCAGGATTCACGGCGAACGCGGGAACAGTTTCGGCGATCCTGGGCAAGGAAGATTTCATCATCTCTGACGAGCTGAACCATGCCAGCATCATTGATGGCGCACGGTTGTCTCGGGCGAAGATACTTGTCTTCCGCCATAAGGATTTGGCGCATGCGGAAGAGCACCTTGCTTCGATCAAAGATCAGCCTGGGCGGAAGCTGCTGATCAGTGATGGCGTTTTCTCTATGGATGGCGACATCGGTCCGCTGCGGGGATTGTGTGACATAGCGGAAAAGTACGGCGCGATCATGATGGTGGATGACGCTCACTCTTCCGGCGTGTTGGGCCGGAATGGGCGCGGGACCATCGACCATTTCGATGTTCACGGGCGCGTAGATATTCAAGTGGGGACGCTGTCGAAAGCCATCGGCGCTATCGGCGGATATGTTTGCGGCTCGCGAGACCTGATTGATTTTCTTTATCACCGCGCGCGGCCGTTCTTGTTTTCGACTTCGCATCCGCCGAGCGTGACGGCGACGTGTATCGCGGCGTTTGATGTGCTGGAGCAGGAGCCAGAGCTTATCGCGCAGCTTTGGAAGAACACTAAGTTCTTCAAGAAAGAGCTTGGGACTTTAGGCTTTAACATCGGCGGGGTGAACACGCCAGCCAGCGAGACGCCTATCACGCCGATCATCGTGGGCGACGGCAAGTTGACGATGGAATTCAGCCGCGAGTTGTTCAAGCAAGGCGTGATGGCGACGGGCATCGCATTTCCCACAGTTGCCGAAGGTAAGGCGCGCATTCGCACCATCATGACGGCGACTCACACGCAGGACGAGATGGAGCGGGCGCTGGAGGTGTTGGGAAGAGTGGCGAAGGGGATGGGGATCATCAGCTGAGTGCTTTCTTACCGCAAAGGACGCTAAGGTTCGCTAAGGATTTTAGGATTCTGGAAGTCCATTTACTACGCGCTTGATGCCGTCGTTCAAGTGTAGAACATTGAAATTCATCAAAAAGCCGAGTTGTTTGCCGCTTAGCTTCAAATATGAAAGCAACTGCGCTTGATGAATCGGTGCTAGCCTTTCAATCGCCTTCAACTCCAGAATTATCGCGTCTTCTACTAGCAAATCGATCCTATAACCGAGATCGATTTGAATCCCGTTATACTTCACAGGCAATACGACCTCGGCAGCAACATTGATTTTCTGTTGTCTCAGCTCGTGCAACAAACACCCTTGATATGCACTTTCAAGCAAGCCCGGCCCTAAAGCTGTATGTACTCGAAACGCACAGTCCAGAACACATCGACCGAGATCATTAATCTCTCGAGCTGTCTTTGTTCCTGTAGTTGACATCAGCGTCTTCCCCTCAGCGTACCTTTGGTCCCTTTGCGGTGAAAATCACTTTCCCGTTTGTTATCGTCAGCCAGTTAGCGCCCCCGAACTCCCACCCATCGAACGGCGTGTTCTTTGACTTCGACCGGGAATCCTGCGCGTAAAATTTCCATTTCTTTTTGGGGTCGAAGATGGTCACGTCCGCGTGGGAGCCGACGGCGAGTGTTCCGCGGCCTTTGAGACCGACGATCTTGGCGGGGTTGGTGCTGAGCAGTTCCACGATGCGGCGAAGCGGCAGGCCATTGTGATGATGAAGTACTTGCAGCGCGATGGGCAGCGATGTTTCGAGGCCGGTGATGCCCATGGGTGCACGCTCGAACTCCTGTTGTTTCTCGTGGAACGCGTGCGGAGCATGGTCGGTGGCGATGCAATCGATGGTGCCGTCTAGCAGGCCGCGAACCATGGCATCGCGGTCTTCTTCGCTGCGCAGCGGAGGGCACATCTTATAGTTGGTGTTGTATTGGCCGACGTGTTCGTCGAGCAAAACGAAGTGATGCGGCGTGACTTCGCAGGTGACGTGTACGCCTTCTTTCTTGGCGCGGCGTACAGCATCTAGAGCTTTCTTGGTGGAGAGATGGGCGACATGGAGGTGCCCGCCGGTCTCGCGGGCGAGGCGGATATCCCGCTCGACGATTCTTGATTCGGATTCGACGGACATGCCGCGCAGTCCGAGGCGCAGTGACGTGGGCCCGAGGTTCATGGAGCAGCCTACGGTCAAGCGTGTGTCTTCCGCGTGCTGAATGACGGGAACGCCGAGCTTTGCGGCTGCTTCGAGGCAGGCGCGCATGATTTCATCGCCGAGGATGGGCTTGCCGTCATCACTGAAAGCGACCGCGCCGGCATCGTGGAGCGCAGCGAAATCTGTGATGCGCTCGCCCATGCTGCCGAGAGTTGCGGCGGCTATCGGAAACACGTTGACCACCGCGCCGCGCTCTGCCGACTGCATCCAGCGGGTGATCTTTACATCGTCATTCACGGGAACCGTGTTGGGCATGCAGCAGACGGAGGTGAAGCCGCCAGCGGCAGCGGCGTCGGTACCAGTGGCGATGGTCTCTTTGTGGGATTGGCCAGGCTCGCGCAGATGGACGTGTATGTCAATGAATCCTGGCGCGACGATGAGGCCTTTCGCGTTGATGAGCTGCGTACCCTTCGCCGGGATCTTGCCGGGCTGGGTGACTTTGGCGACGCGGCCATCACGAAGAAGCAAATCCATGGGGGCATCGATGCCGCTCGCTGGATCGATGAGATGCCCGCCGCGAATAAGGATGGGCTTCTGCTTAGGCGGCCTTTTCGCAGCGACCTTTTTATTCGGCGATTTTCTTGAGGTCACGTTCTTCATCGGCCACCCTGCTCATTCAACGCGAACGCCCGGGCAAGGATCGCCATGCGTGTGAGTACACCGTTCTGCACTTGTTCTACGATGACTGACTGGGCACCGTCGGCGACCTGAGCGGTGATCTCCATGCCGCGGATCATGGGGCCGGGGTGCATCACGATGGCACCACGTTTAGCTGCGCGCAAGCGTTCACCCGTGAGTTGGTATTGCGCGATGTAGTCGGCCACGTTGAGGTCGAGGCCCGCGAGACGCTCTTTTTGCACGCGGAGCATCATGATAACGTCGGCTGACCTCAGTTCCGCGTCAAAGTCCCGGGAGACGACAACACCGGGCGCCAGTGTGGACGCCAACCTGGGCAACAATGCATCTGGCCCGCAGAGCGTGATGCGCGAACCGAACTTGGACAGCAGTTGGACGTTGGAGCGGGCAACACGGCTATGAAAGATGTCTCCTACGATGAGTACGTGCAATCCGCGTAGGGTCTTTTTGTGCCGCAAAATGGTGAAGGCGTCGAGCAATGCCTGCGTGGGATGTTCATGCATGCCGTCGCCGGCGTTGATGAGCGGTACGTGGATGTGACGCGCCAACAATGCGGCGGCGCCAGAGGACGGATGACGCATCACGATGGCTTCAGCGCCCGTAGCCTGAATGGTGTAGCCGGTATCGACGAGCGATTCGCCTTTTTCAATGCTAGAGGCAGCGGCGGTGACGACGGTGGTGAACGCGCCGAGATTCTTAGCTGCGAACTCGAAGGATACGCGCGTGCGCGTGCTGGCTTCGTAAAAAAGTAATGCTACGCGGCGTCCTGCAAGCGTGCGCATCAATGCCGCGCGCGAGTCGGACTTCGCCAATCTACGCTGCATAGCTGCAGCGCTTTCCAATATCTCTTCTATTTCTTCAACGGAGAGGTGCTCGATATCGAGCAATGAGCCCGGCGGCGCAGGAAGTATCGCGCTGTTTTGCGGCGCCGGCTTGAGTGTAGGCGTCAATCGAGATTACACAGCAGGTTCTTGGTTAAACGACGCGCTCGACGAGTAGCACCTGGTCATTGGCGTCAATCTCTTTGAGTTTCACTTCGATGATCTCATTGTCAGTGGTCTGGACGACCCGGCCCACGTACTGCGCTTCCACGGGAAGCTCGCGGTGTCCGCGATCGATGAGTGCGAGCAGTTGAACTTTCGCCGGGCGTCCGTGATCGAACAAGGCGTCGAGGGCCGCGCGTACGGTGCGTCCGGTGTAGAGCACGTCGTCGATAAGGATGATGTGCTTGTTGTTCACATCGAAGCCGATGGCGCCTTTCACTACGACGGGCTTAGGACCTGCGGTGGAGAGATCGTCGCGGTATAGATTGATGTCGAGGGTCCCGACGAGCACATCCGCTTTCTCAATATTCTTTATAAGCGCTGCCAGGCGTTGCGCGATGGGGACGCCGCGGCGGCGGATCCCTACCAGGCCGACATTCTCAATGCCATTGGCCTTCTCCACGATCTCATGCGCGAGGCGCACCAGAGTGCGGTCAATCTCGGAAGACGACATCAGGCGGCCTTTTTGGCGGATTTGCACGGTACCGGCAGGACTTGTCATAAGCAGTGAGGTGGGCCGCAAAAGATTCTACGCGGGAGGTCAGCCGCTACGCAACCGAGCTACTTCTGGCGATTCATCAGCCCCGCGCTGGCCGCTCCGCCCACCGCGCTCAACACCAGACTTGTGAACAAAAACATGACTGCTGCCAGAAACAGAATAGTGACCATGCCATTCGGTGTTGATATCTGCGCGATGAGCGCATCGGCTTGCGGTGATGGACTGGTGGCGGCGGCGTCCTTCATTGCTTTGCCGACCATATCAAAGATCTGCTGGCGGTCAGTGATAATGCCGACCGCCGAAACGCAGAAGCAGATGAGGAAGATAAAAAAACCGGTGACTGCGCCGAGACGCGCGCCCATGCCCGCAGTGACAGGGCCGGGATGGCGGCGCGAATAGAGGTAGACGGCGAACCATCCGCCGAAGGGCAAGGCGAGAAAGGCCAGGGCTGCGGAGCGAGAGAAGACCGTGATGAGTTGCAGCAGTGCGACACTGGCGACTGCGGCGACTGCTGTACGAGCTAGAGCGGCTGACCAAAGGATGGAGGGCGCCGGGGTGGCGTAGCTTGCGCCGCCAACAGCGGGCATCACGGCGATGTCTGCATCATGCGCGTGCTGCTCAGAATCCGTGGTGACACGGATCTGGGGAGCATTGCACTGCGGACAGAACGGCACGCCCGCGGCGACCGGCGCATTGCAGCGATAACACAATCGGTCCACGGGTCAAAGTTATCGCAGTGGATGCGGAATGGCAAACCGCCCGAGTGGAGGGTGCTTACTTCAGCTTTCGCCGAAAGAAATCGCCCATCGCGCGATAGGACGTGACCCAATCTTTCCATAGGAGCAGATCGTGGATCTCGTCGGGGAAGATGAGTTCTTCGTAATCCACATTTTGTTTGCGCAGATGCTGGATGATGTTGGTGGTCTCAGTGAAGGAGACGTTGCGGTCGTCGTCACCGTGAATGAAGAGCACGGGCGACTTCCACCCGGAGAGGCTGGCGTCGGGCGAGGATTTGAAGGCGAGGTCGGCGGCGGCATGGGCGTCTGGCGCGGCGAGTGAATTGTCCCAACGGTAGGTGCGGAGGGCGCTCCAATCGTGAACGCCGTGGAAATCTACGCCGGCCTTGAAGATGTCAGAGTTGCGGGCCAGACCCATGGCGGTCATGTATCCGCCATAGCTGCCACCCCAGAGTCCGATCTTGTTGCGGTCAACGATGGGTAGTGTTTGCAGATATTTGGCGCCGGCCAGCAGGTCTTGATACTCGGCACCGCCGCGAGGCCCGCCGTTGGGCACGCGACGGAAGGCGCGTCCGTACATGATGCCCAGGCGATAGTTCACGCTGAGCACGACGTAGCCGAGATTCGCAAGATATTGGTTCGCGGCGTAAGCGTTGTAATAGTAATAACTGTAATGGAAGCCGAGCATCATCTGGCGCGGCGGTCCGCCGTGGGTGTGGATGATGGCGGGAGTTGGACCAGTCTGGTTCTTGGGAACGAACAGTTGGCCGTGGATGGTGGTGCCATCGGCGGCTTTGAAGATGACTTGCTTGGGCGTGACGAGAGCGGCTGATGGGAAGTCGGCGGGGATGGTCTGAGGCGCTAGCATCTCGCGACTGTTTGCTGTGACGCGGTACGCGGTGGAGGGTGTGGTGGCGCTGGAGCCAAGGCAGAGAACGGTGCCATCGCTGGCGATGACTGGTGCCCACTCTATGGTCTCGCCTTTAGTGACTTGTTCGGGTTTCCACTCTGGCGCTTTCAGCCGCCAGAGGTGACGGCGGTCTTCGTCGCCGCGATCGCTTGAATATTGGTTTGAGGTGTAGATGATCTCAGTGGCGTCGGGACTTTCGGTGGTGCTTTCTACGTCGAAATCGCCGGAGGTAAGAAGCTTGGCTTGCTGTGGTATGGAGGTCTTTTCTCTCGAGATGGTATAGAGGTGGCTGCGTCCATCTTGTTCGCTGTTGAAGATGATGACGCCGTTGGCGAGGAAGTGTAGGCATTCGTCGATGTGCCAGGGCAGCGAACCGGCGAGCGTCTTGGCGCTATGCCAGAGTTCGCGCGCGGTGGGACGGTCGGCGGTTGCGGCGTCGTCTGATACCCAGATGGACCAGGGATCGGGATGGAGCGGGATCAACGTCATGCGCTGCTCGGCGCCGTTGCGGCGGACGAACAACAGCTTCTGTCCGTCGGGAGACCAGCGCGGCATCTCGTCGCGATCTACTGTGGGCGCCACGTAGCGCACGCGTTCGGGATCGAGATCGTAGATGGCGACGAAGCTGTGGTCATTGCGGTCAGTCACGAATGCGATGTGCTTGCCATCGGGGGACCAGTGGGGATCGACGTTGTCACCGCGGACTTGCACGACTTCGCGCGCGGGCTTGGAGCCGTCGGTCGGCGCCATCCATAATTTTTTCTTGGCTGACCATACGGCCCACTTGCCGTCTGGAGAGGCCTGAATGTCTTCGCAGCCTTCTTCATTGCATCCCATGTCGCCGAGCAACTTGGGTTCGCCGCTGGAGGCAACATCTACCGAGAAGACCTGCTGCTTGGGTAATTTCATCTGGGTGGTGGGATTGGCAACGAGGCCTTCGGCGTTGGTCTCAGTGCCACGGGCGTAGAGCACGGTCTTGCCGTCATCCGTGAAGGTTAGTGCAGCGAGTGGCATGCCCATGTCACCTTGATAGTGGGTGAGCTGCCGGCCGTTCCAGTCAGGAGCTTCCGCCACCCAGACGTTGCTGGCGCCGTGATCATTCAATACCCAGGCGACGATGGGCGCCTTGCGGGCGGCGGTCATCTGGTTGGGGAATGGCGCGGACATGACCTGGTCGATGGTGAACTTTTGTGCGGAGGCGGTGAGGCAGAGTGCTAGGAAAAGAAGAAGGCGTTTCATGGCGAAGAAGGATACTCGCGTGGGTGGGGAGTTGTCAGGTGGGGGTAGAGTCGTTAGTAGTCAGCAGTCAGTTGTTAGTTGTTCAGCGTTGGCTGTGGCTGGCGCTTTCGGCTTGGACGACAACAGGGTGACAGGCGAGTGCAATAGGAATTCCGACAACAATGTTAATGGGTCAGGCCAACTTGATGGGTGCCCACCGTATCGCCGCTTAGAACAAAGACGCGGCGATAAGGATGGGGCACGATCTTGAAAGGGTTCTTGAGTTTAAGCCTTGTCTTTGTCGTCGCCGTGGGTCTCGATGTACACCAAGCTGAATTCGGTGCCGCTGGCTGAGTGCTTGAATCCGACCACGCGCTGATGATCGGCGGTGCCAACCTTCAGTTGCGG
>JAICWB010000079.1 GCA_025935035.1 Terriglobales bacterium | reverse complement strand
GCACCGCGGCGCGGCGTGGATTCGCCGCGTAGTGTTGCGAGTTGCGAGATGTTGTGTAGGAGCAGCACCTAGCAGCGAGCACCGAGCATGGAGTGACTCATCACCGTGCTGAATCCTTTGTTGGGATGGGAATGTGATGTTGCTCGGCGAACTGCTCTGCCTCTTTGTAGCCGGCATCGGCGTGGCGAATGATGCCCATTCCTGGATCGCAGGTCAACACTCGCTCGATGCGCTTGGCCATGGCGTCAGTGCCATCGGCTACTGTCACTTGGCCGGCGTGCAGCGAGTATCCGATGCCCACCCCGCCGCCATTGTGGACCGATACCCAACTGGCACCACTTGCTGTGTTCAGCAGTGCGTTGAGAATGGGCCAATCAGCAACCGCATCGCTTCCGTCGAGCATGGATTCCGTCTCGCGATAGGGGGACGCGACTGAGCCGCAATCGAGGTGATCGCGTCCCATCACGATCGGCGCTTTCAGCTTGCCCTTCTTCACCAGGTCATTCATTGCGAGTCCGAAGCGGGCACGCTCACCGTATCCCAGCCAACAGATACGCGCCGGAAGGCCTTGAAAATGAATGCGCTTTCTGGCTAAGTTAATCCATCGCTTTAATATTTGATTGTCCGGGAAAAGTTCGAGAACGAGGTCATCTGTCACAGCGATGTCACTCGGCTCACCGGATAACGCCACCCAGCGGAAGGGTCCGCGTCCCTCGCAAAACAGGGGACGGATGTACGCGGGAACGAACCCGGGAAAATCATATGCGTTCTTCACACCGCGCTGATATGCGAAGGTGCGGATGTTGTTGCCGTAGTCGAAGGTGACCGAGCCCATCTTCTGCAGAGCCAACATACCTTCGACGTGTCGCGCGATCGAGTCTAGAGATTTCTCCTTGTACGCCGCCGGATCAGACTTGCGTAGCGCGAGCGCGGCGTCGAGCGACATGCCGGCGGGTACGTATCCGTTCAGCGGGTCATGCGCTGACGTCTGGTCAGTCAGCAGGTCAGGCATCACGCCGCGGGCGGCAAGCTCGGGGATCACGTCAGCGCAGTTCCCTACCAGTCCGACTGATACCGCTTCCTTCTTGCGCACGGCATTCTTAAGGATGCGCAGCGCTTCGTCGAGCGAGTTGACCATGAAGTCGCAGTATCCGGTCTTAAGACGTTTCTTGATGCGCTCTGCGTCAACGTCAATACCAAGGAACGCAGCGCCGGCCATGGTCGCGGCCAGAGGCTGCGCGCCGCCCATGCCCCCCATGCCACCGCTGACAACGAGTTTTCCTTCGAGTGAGCCGCCAAAATGTTTGTCGGCTGCGGCGGAGAAGGTCTCAAATGTTCCTTGCACGATTCCCTGCGAGCCGATGTAGATCCATGAGCCGGCGGTCATCTGTCCGTACATCATCAGGCCGGCGCGCTCGAGTTCGTTGAACTTTTCCCAGTTCGACCAATGGCCAACGAGATTGGAATTGGCCAGCAGCACCCGTGGCGCATAGTCGTGGGTCTTAAAAACGCCTACCGGTTTCCCGGACTGGATCAGCAGCGTCTCGTCATTCTCCAGCCGCTTCAACTCACGGATGATGGCGTGATACGCGTCCCAATTGCGCGCTGCTTTGCCTGTTCCGCCATAGACGACGAGATCCTGCGGGCGCTCAGCGACCTCAGGATCGAGGTTGTTCATGAGCATGCGCATGGCGGCTTCCTGCTGCCAGCCTTTACATGTGAGGGATGTACCGCGCGGCGCTTTAGCGGGCGTATAGGTGCCTGAGTCAGTCAAGACGGGCATAGGAGAAGATTATACGAGGCACGAGACGAAGACTTACCAAGAACTATACGGCGTCCCGTCACTACCCGTACCGCTAGCCCCACTGTGGACGTCAGTAATGCCGGGTTCTGTCTGGTCGATGCTGCTGTAGAGATCTTCTTGCACTGTCACCCAGGTATCGCGCTGGCGAGTGAAGGGGTCGATGGGAATCTCTCGCAAATAACCTGCCGAGACTAGATCGTCGAGCGACTGGGGGGCGCGTTCCTTGTCGAGCGTATAGGCGTCAATACAGTCGCGGAGGCTCTTGAGATCAGTCTTCAGGGTCACTTCACGCGCGTGGACTACCGACGCTTCAAACTTCGGGACAGCGATAGCCATGAGGATCAGGATGATGAAGATCACGATCATCAGCTCCACAAGGGTGAAGCCGCCCTGCCGGTTTTTTCTCATCACGATCATAGGTTACCAGTCCGCATACTTGGTGCCATCCAGCGCGGTGCCTTGCGACTTGGAGGTCACGTTGAAGACGTTCTCACCGCCCCAGGAATCAGATTTGGGATCGTCCTGCATGGAGTGCAGGTTCCATTCCGCCTTGCCCGTCATGGGGTCGACAGGGATAGAACGCAAGAAACGGACTTTCTTTCCCTGAACATCGACGCCATCGACCAATGTTTCGAGGTCGGGCGGATAACCCTCGGTACCCACCTTGATCTGGAACGCACCGCGATCGGCCGCGTCCTTATAACGGTCAATGGCGTCCCGCATCTGCCAAAGCGCATAGCGCAGATCATGCTCTTTTGTCCGCCGAACCTGGACGCGCGCGAGGGGTACGGCCGCACCCACAAGGATAGAGATAATGGTGAGGGCAATGATCAGCTCGATCAGCGTAACGCCGCGCTGGGCGCTGCGTTGATGGGCTCGGACTACTGTTATCACCTTCACTGCTACTTCACCGTAACGTTCAGCGCCGCCGATGGCACGGGCACCACTTGCATAGTGCTGTTACGCATCATGGGCCGCAAAGCGATAGTGGCCGCGCCAGGGTTCTTGGCTTGGAAGGTCAGTTCGTACAACACACCATCTCCGCTGACTCCACCACTTCCTGGCGGACGCGTAGCGCTGGCTTGTATGCTGCCGGGATCCTCGCGATGAACGAGCGCAACGGCTTGTCCGTCTTTGGTCAGCAAGTCACCGTTGGCTATTCCCATGAATTGCAGAACGTTGGGGTCATAGCTGATCTGCATGGGTGCAGAGAATACGTCTTGCGCTCCGCTCAAACTGACTTTGACGGTAAATGTGGAACCTTTGGCCGGAGTGAGTACCGAAGGATCGAAGCGCAATGTTGTTCCGCTAGGCGCGGTGGGCGTCGCTGAACCTGCCGGAGGCGTGGTTGGCGGCGCAGTTGCTGGAGCTGCCGCAGGGGCAGCCGGCGGCGGCGATTGCACGGCAGGCGTCGCAGTCGTGTTCGGGGCGGGCTTAGCCGTCACACGCCGCAGGTCAAGATAATTGGCGGTGCCAATGTCTATCGCCTTTGTGTTCAGGTCAGTGATCTCTTGTGACCGGACGATGTGCGGTATCAAGACGAAGACGATCTCGTTATCGATGCGCTCTTTATTCGTCGAGGAAAAGAAGTACTTGAGGATCGGGATCTGCGCGAGCCACGGCAGCCCTGCCAGCGACTCACTATCAGTCTGCTCAAAGATGCCACCGACGATGTTGACTTCGCCTTCCTTGAGGCGAATGTCATGCTCGATCTTACGTTGGCTGATGATGGGCTGTGAGATGCCGCCGATGTTGCTGGTCCCGGTCACACTGGAAACGTCCAGCGAAAGCTTGAGGCCGATCTCGCGGCCGGGATAGACGCGAGGAGTAACGTCAATATTCACGCCCACGTCGAGATACTGGAATTGTGTATTCACCAAGCCCGACGATGCGCCGAGAACGCCGCCGATCGGGTTACCGACTGAACCGGTAGCTATGGGAACACGGTCACCGATCTTGAGTGAAGCCTTTACACCGTCTGACGCGCGAATCTCTGGATTCTGGAGCAGCTTGCTGTTGTTGTCAGTGAAAAGAAAATTTGCCGTAGCGGCGGGGATTGACACCGCAAAGTCAGTCGCCTTGAGCGCAGTGAATGAATTCAGCGTCAGGTTGTTGGTGGTAGTGGTGGTGGGAGTGGTGCCCGGCGTGGTAGAAGGAGTGGTGGTGGCGCCACTTGTGGGACCAGTCAACTGCACAGCCGCCGATGCCGGCGGAGTCACGCCCAAATTGCGCAGCTTATCGCGCCGCACCTGCATGATGGCGATATCGACTACGACCTCGGGCTTGCCTTTGTCCAGATCGTTGATCAACTTCTCCGCCATTGCGACTTTGTCTGGTGTATCGCGAATGATGATGGCGTTCTGCGAGTTCACCTGCTGCATCTTCTGCAGCTCAAGCACCTGTCGCAGAACGGTCGTGATGTCCTGCAAGTCAGTCGGTGTGGAGATGTTGGATAAGTAGAAGGTCTTTAAGACGTTCTCTTCCAGTTCCTTGCGCTTTGAGGGCGTGTTCTGCGCCACGTAGATGGTGTTCGGCGTGACCGGACGCCAGAAGGTTCCCGATTGAAATGCCAGGATGTCGAGCGACTCTTGCAGTGAGACGCCATTAAGCTTCAGCGTAATGCGCTTGGGCACGTATTCGGAGTCGAAGAGAACGTTTATGCCCGCGAGCTTGCCGATGGTCTCATAGATATATTTGCCGTCGTTGGTGATCTCAAGGGTGAGCGGCTGTTCCGAGAGCGGGGCCAGTTCAATAGGACCGGCAGCCTCGCCGAGCCGCTTGGAGATAGGCGACTCCGGCGGCGGAGGCGCCTTCCCATTGGGATTGGCCGCGGCGGCATCGATCATTGCCTGCGTGCGTCTCGCTTCTTGGAAGGCGATCGCCATCGAGGGATCGGCCTTTGCCGCAGCTTCGAATTCCGCCATGGCTCCTTGCAGGTCGCCTGCGTCCCGCAAGACCTGGCCTTTGTTCACGTGGGCTGACGAAGCAAGAAAACGCGTGCGCTGATAAGGGACGCGATACTTCAGGTCCGTAGGCTTCTGGTCATAGCATTGCTTGTAAGCTTCGTAGGCAGTGATGTAATCCTGACGCGCTTCGGCCTCTTGTGCCTTCTTGAAAAGAGAGCGGAGAGATTCACCTGAAGCACTTGCGGCGAGCACTAGGACAAGCAGTAGCGAGGTGATACGGGGTAAATGTCTCAAACCCACTCCTTACGGAATATTTGCAGTCGCTAACAACTTTACTCCAGCCGCGAACCCAGTCTGCGTGGCGCGAACGCCGCAGTCGGGGCCGTCTCCTGATTGGCGATTATAACAGCATCAATCCGGCTAAGTAGAACATTAGCAAGATGATGGCCTTGTGTTAGATTAAATTTTTGACGCTGCTGCCCACGGTTTTGTGAGCATGCCCGCCACAACAAAGAACGCCATGCCCCGCCAGAGCTTGCATCAGACAAAACCCGAGAAGCCGAAGAACCCGAAACGCGATCCCGTGGCTGCGGGCGAGCGTGATGCCACCTTCAATCGCGCCGCCAGCCACAATTATTTTCTCTCCGACAATTTGGAGGCCGGCATCGAGCTTCGCGGGACAGAGGTCAAGTCCGTACGGCGTGGACTGGCCAATTTAAAAGACTCCTATGGACTCATTAAGGATGACGAGCTGTGGTTACTGAACGCGCATATTGGCCCGTATGAGCATGGCAACATCTATAACCACGAGCCGACGCGCACAAGGAAGCTACTGGTCAAGAAAGAAGAGTTACGAAAGCTGACCGGGAAACTGCAACAGAAAGGTTTTACGCTGATCCCCACGCGCATGTATTTCAAGAATGGCAGAGTTAAAGTCGAGCTGGCGTTGGCTAAAGGCAAGCAGCATTGGGACAAGCGCGAGACCGAGCGTCGCAGGACAGACGAGAAAGAGACCCGTGCAGCGATCCGGCAGAGGAAGTCGCGGGAGTAGTCAGTTCTTTGCGGTTTGTTCCGCTATCCAGGCTGCACATTCTTTTGTGCCGAGTGAACCACCGATATCTGAAGTTGTTTTTTTCTGCTGGACTGCGGCCAGGACCGCGGCGTTGATCTTTGCGGAATCGGCGGCAAATCCGAGATGATCGAGCATCATGGCAGCTGTCGAGATAGCGCCGATGGGATTGGCGATGTTTTTCCCTGCAAACGGCGGCGCGGAACCGTGCACCGGCTCAAACATGGAAGTCCTGCCAGGATGAATGTTGCCGCTGGCGGCCATACCGAGTCCGCCTTGGAGCGCGGCGGCGAGGTCAGTGATGATGTCGCCGAACATGTTGTTGGTGACTATCACATCGAACTGCTTGGGGTCGCGCGCCATGTGCATGCACAGCGCATCCACGTACATGTGCTGAGTTTGGATGCCGGGATAGTCCGCGGCTACGATTTTGAAGACGCGTTGCCACAGTCCACCGGCGAAGGTCATGACGTTGGATTTGTCTGACATCAGGACTTTCTTCCGACCATTCGCTTTCGCATACTCAAATGCAAAGCGGATCACGCGCTCCACTCCCTTACGCGTGTTGAAGTCTTCCTGCGTGGCGATCTCGTCAGGGGTTCCGAGCTTGAGATTGCCGCCCGCGTCCACGTAGGGGCCCTCGGTATTCTCGCGGATGACGGTGAAATCCACGTCTGCGGGCTTCACGTTCTTTAGCGGACACAGCGATTCATCGAGCAGCTTCACCGGACGCACGTTGGCGTAGAGGTCCATCTTGAAGCGCATGCCCAGCAGGATCTCTTTGGCGTGGATGTTGGTGGGAACGCGCGGGTCGCCGAGGGCGCCGACGAAGATGGCGTCGAAATCGCGGTCAAGCATGGCGAAGCCTTCGGCGGGAATGGTCGTGCCGTCTCTTAGATAGCGGTCAGCGGACCAGTCAAACTCAGTGAACTCGATATTTGCGGCGGCGCCGGTGGCGCGGACCACGTTCAATGCCGCGGGAATAACCTCTTTGCCGATGCCGTCACCCGGCACCACTGCGATTCTTTTCTTCGCCATGCGCATCAACATAACAGAAAAAGCGGAACTGATGGCGGCGTGATGCGGCGCGGCGATTGGCTATAATCGAGGGTTAGGCAATGACCGAATTGAGCACAATCACGAAGTCGGCATTGGCGGGAAAACTCGCCGGCGAGGGCGCGACCGTCCGCGAATATGCGGGGGTTGGAACCGCGGCGCGCTTTGGCGATCCTTCCGCAGAGTTCGCTGCGATCACGCGCGATTGCGGCGTTTACGACCTGGGCTGGCGGGGAAAGATCGCCGTCACCGGCGGAGACCGCTCCCGTTGGCTCAATGGGATGGTCACCAACAACATCAAGGACTTGAAGCCGAACCACGGGAATTACAACTTCTTGCTCAATGCGCAAGGCCGCATCCAGGGCGATATGTACGCTTACAACCGCGGCGAGACGATTCTGCTCGACACTGAACATTCGCAGGTCGCACACCTGATGCAGACACTCGACCACTTCATCATCATGGATGATGTCGAATTGCGAGATGCGAGCGAAGGAATCACCTCCATCGGCGTGCAGGGGCCGAGAGCCAAGGATGTATTGAAAGCGGTTGGCCTCGAACCGGAGTGCGCCGATCCTTTAGTAGTTTGTGAAGTGAAGTGGCGCGGCGCCGACGTCGCGGTAACACGTATGGCGAGCGACGAGTTCCTCACCTATGAGATTTGGCTCTCGCCACAAACAGCCCCCGCATTGTGGGATGCGCTGAAAACTGCCGGTGCGAAGCCGACTGGGACCGAAGCGCTGGAAATGTTTCGTGTGCTTGCGGGCGTGCCCAAATATGGGACTGATATCCGCGAGCGCGAGCTTCCGCAAGAGACGGGACAAAAGCACGCCCTTAATTTCACGAAGGGTTGCTACATCGGCCAAGAGATAGTGGAGCGTATCCGCTCGCAGGGGAATCTGCATCGTGGATTTACTGGCTTCGAACTCTCGGCGCCGGTGCAGGTTCCGGCAAAGGTCGAGGATGAGGCAGGCAAGGAAGTCGGCCAGATCACTTCGGTGGCGACATTGCCCACATCCTCTGGCGAGCGCACGCTAGGGCTGGGCTACATTCGTCGCGAGGCACGGGACCGCGCGCTGAAAGCCGGAGGCATCGCAGTGAAACCTGCTGAAGTTCCATTCAAGTTGTGAGCAAATAATTATGGCGAAAGAAAAAGAAGAGTTTGTTGTTGCAGACCGGCGTAAGTTTACGGCAGAGGGCGATTTGAAGACTGACGCTCCGGCGGAGCCACCTGAACCGGCGTCGTCAAAACCTATGCCTGAAACGGCGGCGCCGGCGTCACCCGGCGAGCACAAGAATGAGCCGCTGCCTGGGCCGCCGACGCACGCCGAACAAGCGGAGCAGCACCGCGACTATCAGGCCGCGAACAAAAAGATAGATTCCATCCTTGAAGACCAAGGACACAAGCGACCGCCGCAAGCGGATGTCACATTCGAGCGGTTGGTCGTTGGTCTCTACATGCAGACGATGGCACAACTCGGGATGATCGGCGAAGAAGGCGCACCACCGCCGCAGCCGGACATCATCGGCGCGCGTCAGACCATTGATACCATCGCCCTGCTGGGGGAAAAGACCAAAGGCAATCTCACCGAGCGCGAGACCGGCATGTTGCAAAATTGCTTGTTCGAGTTGCGCATGGCGTTTCTTGAGATCACCAACGCCCTGACCACGCAGCCACCGCCGGGTCAGGCTCCGCCGAAAAAATAAAGACCAAATTGAAAGCCACGCTCACAGTCCTCGGCAGCGGCACATCTATGGGAGTTCCGACCATCGGATGTGACTGTGCAGTTTGCAATTCGACCGACCCACACGATCGGCGCACGCGTCCTTCCATCGCAGTGCAGTACAACCGCAAGACCGTACTCATCGACACCACGCCCGACTTCCGCGAGCAAGCTATCCGCGAAAAGATCCACACCGTGGACGCTGTGCTTTACACGCACGCGCATGCTGACCATGTGCTGGGCTTGGACGATATCCGCCCGGTGAGCTTTCGCCACGAGTCAAAGGTGCCGCTTTATGCGAGCGCCGAGACGGGCCGAATGGTGCAACAAATCTTCAAGTACATCTTCGACGCCACCTACAAATACGGTTCACTGGCGCGTGTGAGCATGAACGAGTTGGACGAGTCGGTCGAGCTGTTTGGCGCGCGCTTCGATGTAGTGAAGGTGATACACGGAGAGACTGAGATCGATGGTTTCCGTTTCGGCTCGGCCGCATATCTGACTGACTTCAGTGTGATACCCGGCGAATCGATGCAGAAGTTGCAAGGTCTGGACATCCTGTTTCTAGATGCGCTGCGGCACCGGCCGCATCCCACGCATTCGTCGGTAGAGAATTCGCTGAAGATAGTGGAGCAGTTGAAGCCGAAGCGGACATTCTTCACGCACATCTCGCACGATCTGGCGCACGAGAAGACGAATGCTGAGTTGCCGCCGCACGTGCGATTGGCGCATGACGGACTGCGATTGGAGTTCGAGATCTGATGCGAATCTTCCGTACGCTAGAAGATGTTCCCGCCGGTCTCGGCAAGACGGTGCTGAGCGTTGGCAACTTTGACGGCGTACACCGTGCTCATCAGGCGGTGCTGCGGGAAGTAAGCAGGAGCGCCAGAAAGTTGCAGGCAGTTTCCATGGCCGTAACTTTTGAGCCCCACCCTACACGAATATTGAGACCGGAGGCAGCACCCAAGCTTCTTACGCCGCTGCCTGAGAAACTTCGTTTACTCAAAGCCACGGGCATAGACGCGACGCTGGTTCTTCCCTTCAGCCGCGACTTGTCCCTCACGAAACCGAAAGATTTTGCACGGCAAATCCTGGTGGACAAGCTTCACGCCGTTGAAGTGCATGAAGGCGCTAACTTTCACTTTGGGCACAAGGCCGAAGGCAACGTAGAAAGATTGCGTGAATTCGGCCAAGAGTCGGGTTTTGGGGTCCACGTTTATCCGGAGATGAAGGTTCGCGGACAGGTCGTCTCCAGTAGCAACATTCGCAAATTGCTGCAGCAAGGAGATGTTGCGCGTGCGCGGCATCTGCTGGGACGCGCATTCAGCATCGTGGCGCCGCCCGGTCGCGGTCGAGGATTCGGACATAAGTTCACCGTTCCCACCGTCAATCTCGCCCGCTATGACGAAATGGTTCCAGAGAACGGCGTATATATCACGCGCACGACCCTGGGCGGTCATAACTTTGATTCTGTGACTAACGTGGGAAATCGTCCTACGTTCGGTGAGGACTCGTTCGCCATTGAGAGCCATTTACTGAATTTTCGCGAGATCGAGATCACGGCTGATACTCAGGTTGAAACACAGTTCCTCAAGCGACTGCGCGCCGAAGTGAAATGGCCGGATGTCGACGCGCTGCGCGCGCAGATCGCCAAAGATGTCCACCGTGCTCGCAGGTTCTTCCATTTAGAGCACAAACTGGTTAAGCTGTCGCACCCATGACCGCCGCGCCTATTACTCCGGCAAATCCCACTAAGATCACCGCCGCACAAAAGAAGACTCTCATTGCCGCCGGCTTGGGCTGGGCGCTGGATGCATTTGACGTAATGCTCTATGCGCTGGTTCTCGCATATGTGATGCGTGACCTCGGCATGAGCAAAGCTGTCGCTGGATTCCTCGGCACATTGACGTTGCTTGCGTCCGGGATCGGCGGCGTGATGTTTGGTTTCATTGCTGACCGGATCGGCCGAACGAAAGCCCTGATGCTCAGCATCCTTACGTATTCAATCTGCTCTTTTGCATCCGGACTCGCTACTTCTATCGCCATGCTGGCCGTGTTTCGTTTCATTCTTGGATTAGGCATGGGCGGCGAATGGAACACCGGCGCGACGCTGGTAGCTGAAACCTGGCCGGCACACCTGCGCGCGCGAGCGCTCTCTGCCGTGCAAAGTTCATGGGCACTGGGTTATGCCGCCGCCGCGCTTGTCGCGGGACTCATGCTGCGGCATTTCAACTGGCGCTATGTCTTCTTTGTCGGCATCGTGCCCGCGCTGGTCACGTTGTGGATACAGTTCAGTGTGCCCGAGTCTGAGATGTGGCAGGAAAAGAAAGGCGCACGCGGCGACCAAGCGCAGCACACATCCTTCACTCAGATATTTGAGCCGCGCTATCTGAAGACGACCATCGCTCTCCTGCTCCTCAATTTTTTCGGAATGTTCGCGTGGTGGGGTTTATTCACATGGCTGCCGCCCTACCTCTCGCTCCCGGTGAGCGAAGGCGGACGCGGCTTCGGCGTTATGGACAGCACGCGCCTGTTATTGGTCTTAAACCTGGTGGGCATGTTTCCCGGTTACGCCAGTTTCGGATGGGTGGCCGACCGCCTGGGTCGGCGCGCATCGTTCATCCTCTACACGGCATGCGCCGCGATACTCGTTCCGTTCTACGCTATGGCCAGAGGACAGTGGAGCATCATGATCTTGGGCGCGATGGTGGCATTCTTTGGCACAGGATTTTTTTCCGGCTCGGGGATCATGGGCAGTGAAGTCTTCCCGACCGCGGTTCGCGCCCGCGCGCTAGGATTCACCTACAATGGCGCACGCGCGATGAGTTCAGTCGCTCCGCTTGTAGTGGGATACGTAGCGCAGTCGCACGGATTGAGCGGGGCATTTTATCTTTGCGGAGCTGCATTCCTGCTGGCGGCGGTGATGGGAACCCAACTTCCGGAGACACTTGGAAAACAACTGGAATAACGTGCCGCCTTAATCGACAGGCGCGATCTCCGTCGGCGCCAGCATGCGGTCCTTCTCCGGAACCTGCACCATCACAGTCGCACTCAGCACGAAAACGATTCCCAGCACCTGCATCACCCCGAGCGTCTCGCCCACGAATGTGGCCGCGAACAGGATGGCGAATACTGG
>JAICWB010000032.1 GCA_025935035.1 Terriglobales bacterium | reverse complement strand
GGGCAGAACCTGAAATCGCTGTCGGGAACCGAGCTGAATCGTTTTCGCGCGGAGAAGATAGGACTGATCTTCCAGCAGTTCCATCTGATCCCTTACCTCACCGCGGTTGAGAATGTCATGTTGGCGCAGTACTTCCACAGCATGACAGATGAAAAAGAAGCGCGAGAAGCCTTGGCGCGAGTGGGGCTGGGCGACCGCGGGAAGCATCTGCCTTCACAACTCTCTGGCGGCGAACAGCAGCGCGTATGCATTGCGCGCGCGCTTATCAACGATCCCAAGATCATCTTAGCGGACGAACCGACGGGCAACCTTGACGCGATGAATGAAGAGATCGTGCTCAGGCTCCTGCGCGACTTCCACGCGCAAGGGCGCACCATCATCATGGTGACGCATGATCCGGTGGTTGCAAGCTTAGGCGACAGGCGAATCGAACTGCATCACGGGAAGATCTCAGAAGAACCATCTGGCATGACCACCGAGCAGCTTTACGACGAGGTGCTTGAAGAAGTGTGGATCATGATGGAGAACGGGGAAGTGCCGGAAGCCGAGCACATGGATGTTGGCGGTTCTATGCCGCTATCCATTGCCGTGGAGCGCATGGAAAAGATGGGCCTGCTCACCCGGCGCGAACACAGCGCGGAGCGTCCGCATTCGCACAAGCTGGTGTTGAATCGTTGCCACGAAGTAAGCCATCCGCATCACGCGACCGAACCCGAACATGGCGCGGAGACGATCTACTTCACCGAGCGCGGACGCCGACGAGCGATGGACATCATCCGCAGGCACAGACTGGCGGAGCGCTTGTTCACACAGACCTTCAAGATCGAAGATGAACGCGAGATCGAAGAGCAGGCTTGTAAGTTCGAACACATTCTCTCGCCCGAAGCGACCGACCGCATCTGCACCTTCCTGGGTCATCCTGAGACTTGTCCCCACGGCAGCCCCATCCCGCCGGGGCCATGCTGCGGACAACGGTTCATCGAAGCAAACAAAGAAGTGGCATCCGCGAAAAGCTAATTCTTCTTTCGCGCCTGCATGATCAGTTCGGCGATCTCGGGATGGTGGAAGTTGATAGCCATTTGGTATGGGTCGACGGCCCTGAAAGGATTTCCGTTTTTCAATTCTTCGGCGGTGAATTGTTTCTTCGGGTCGGAGGGGTCCGTTCCATGATCAAGCAGCAGTTTGGCTATGTTGATGTTCCCGCTTTGAGCGGCAATCGATAATGCCCGACTTCCATTCGGATCTGCACCTTGTTTCTCCAGTAGGAATTTCGTCATTGACTCGTCTTCCGCCATAACCGCCCAATCGAGCGCTGTGAGGCCGTGGCGGTCTGTGCCGTTGATCGTGCCGGGAGCTCTGTTGAGGGCGTCCGTTACCGCTGATTGGTCTCCCAACGCTGCCGATCCGAAAATATCCACTTTCGGGTGTGAACCAGCAATGACCTTCAGTACCGCTTTCTGGTGGCGTACAACGGCAATGTAGATTGGTGATAAATCATAGCCATTACTGTATTGGTCGGCGTCGAGAGCGTGCGGATCTGCCGCAAGAAAGCGCTGCAGCTCTGAAGTCTTTCCCAACGCGGCCGCACTAAACGTATCGAGGTGCGCCCCAAGCGATATCAGCAACTCTGCATTGTCGTTCTTGAGCTCACCCGTGTGCCGGGCGACCTCGTCGAGAGGTGTTAGTCCGAATTGGTTCCGTTGATTCACATTTGCACCGGCATTGACCAAAAGTCTGATGATCTCCGGCTTGCTTGAACCAACTGCGAAATAGAGGATTCCGTTTCCGTGATAATCAGTATTCCGCACATCTGCGCCCTTCTCTATGAGCATCTGCACATCCTTTTCAGAAGGATGCTGATAAGAGAACATCAACGAAAGCAGATTCCTGCCTTCAGGATTGAGCTGCGTCAATATCTCGGGATGCTCAGTGACGGCTTTCTTGAGCTCGGCACCTTTTAAATTCGTTGAGGTGTAAATGCTCGGCGTCTGAGACTGGGTTTGAGCATGAGCGTAGCGATGATTGCGGGCTATGAAGAAAGTTGCCGCGAGTAGCAATGCGATGGAAGTAGCTAGGATGCGGCGGGGGTTCATAAACTTTGCGCTCCTTCCCAATCGACGAGAGCTTACTCCGGAGGAGCAACGGGACGCAAAAGAAAAATGGAGAGGCAGGTTCTCCTCTCCATCGCTTGATCTCAACTTGCTTCCGCGAACCGCGGCAGTCTCTTAATAGAGTCTGAAGTTGACCTCAACATTGATCTGCACGGCTACGGGCTGTCCGTCTTTGGTGGCCGGCTCGAACTTCCATTTGCGCACGGCTTCGATGGCTTTCTGGTCGAGCCCCATGCCCAGCGGACGTTCTACTTTGATCTGCTTGGGGTTGCCGTTCTGGTCCACGATCAGCCAGAGGACGACCACGCCCTGATACTTTGCCTTGCGAGCTTCTTCTGAATACTCAGGGTCAGGCGTGGAGATCGGTTTTGGAGCGCCGATGCCGCCGCCGACTTTGTAGACGCCGCCGCCGAATCCCATACCGGAACCCGGTCCGAGGCCGCGACCGGTGCCAACGCCGAGTCCGCCGCCGCCACCTTCACCAATACCGCCACCAACGCCGCTTCCGTTAGAAGCGGGACCAACCACTTTCGTCATCGGATTGCCGACGATGGGCATGTTGTTGTCAGGCAGCTTGATGTTGGTGGGAGCCATGATGGTGGGCTCTGCCGTCAACTTCGGATTGTCATTCTTGATGACGATCGCCGGAGGCGTGACCTGCGGGGTAAGCGCGACTTTCGGCAGATGTCCCTTGGGCGCTTGGATCTTGCTCACGTCGCCGCCGCCACCACCGCCGCCCATTGTTGGACCAGGCTTGGTCATGGGCATGTATTCGCTGATGTCCGGCGCGACGAGGGTGACGCTGTCCTTCTTCATCTGCTGGACTTTTTTGCCACCCCAAATGCTGCCCACGATCAAAGCGGCGATCACGGCGCTATGGATGGCGAGCGAGGTACCCGCAGAACGCTTGCGGTCCTTGCGCTCCCAGATATCGCGAACCGCCACGGGACGCGAAGTCAACTTCAATGGCGGAAGTTTCTCCGGGAAAAGCGCGTCTTTGATGTTCTGGCCGAGGGACTCGAAAAGAGACGGTTCTTTGGGCCGCAACAACTGCGGGAAAGGAACGTTGTGCGCTGAATTTCTGAAGTTGGGAACGAATGCCTGGTTTGCCATGTTACTTCTTGAGGGACCCCGTGTTAGCTTCAACCTGTTGGTATTGCTGACCTGTTAGGAGATGTTTAGCACCACTACCAAGTTGTATTTGCGAGTCGCAGTTCACTTTCACTAATACTGCTTCTGGCTCACTTGGACGCTGAATCCAGCAGCTCTGTTGCATGTCTTAATACCTTAGCTACGAAAAGATTTTTTTCGCGGCGCATACATCCCATCGCGAAGTTTTATTTCGGGGGTTGCCTGAACGAAACCCACTTCCGACAGCGGTGTTGCGCTGAATACGCGCGGCGATAAAGCGGTGCGATGTGCTCCTCTATAATGAATGGACACAAAAATCCTTCTGCCTGATGACGGCTTAAAGATTCTTTACATAAAAAACAATGGAGACGGAATGGGCGCGCCCCCAGAGCTGAAAGCCACACTTAACCTGCCTAAGACTGATTTTTCCATGAAGGCAAACCTGCCGCTCAACGAGCCAAAGTGGCTTGAGCGGTGGGAGGGACTGGGCCTGTATGCGCGAATCCGCGAAGCACGCAAAGGCGCACCTGTGTACGTGCTTCATGATGGGCCACCGTATGCGAACGGCCCCATCCACCTCGGACACGCCCTCAACAAATGCCTGAAGGATTTTGTAGTGAAGACCAAGACCATGGCGGGCTTCGATTCGCCTTACGTCCCCGGATGGGATTGCCATGGTCTGCCGATTGAGATCAAGGTGGACGAAGCGCTCGGCCGCAAGAAGCTTGAGATGGCGGCCATCGACGTGCGCAAAGCCTGCCGTGACTACGCCAACAAGTACGTAGACCTGCAGCGCGAGCAGTTCAAGCGCATCGGCGTTTTTGGACGATGGGAAGATCCCTACTCCACGATGAGCAAAGTGTACGAGTCCGTCATCGTACGCACGTTTTACGATTTTCTCGAGAAGGGTGAAGAGTTCGTTTACAAAGGACTACGCCCCGTCTATTGGTGTATTCATGATAAGACCGCGCTGGCGGAAGCAGAAGTTGAGTACGAGATGCACACCAGCCCCAGCGTGTATGTGAAGTATGCGTTGACCAGTGATGCGGCAAAGATCGACCCGGCGCTCATCGGGAAAAAAGTAAACACCATCATCTGGACTACGACACCTTGGACGCTGCCAGCGTCGATGGCAGTGGCATTCCATCCGGAGTTTGAATATGTTGCGTTAGAGTCCGGCGGCGAGATTTTCATCGTTGCGGAAGCTCTTGCGGAGGCAACGAAGAAAGCCTGCTCGCTGGAAGTCGCGCAGGTGGTCGCGCGATTCCCCGGCGCCAAAATGGAGTATGCGACGTTCGCGCATCCATTCCTGGAGCGGTCGATCGTCGGTGTGCTCGCCAATTACGTCACCACAGAGCAAGGAACCGGCGCGGTGCACACGGCGCCTTCGCACGGAGCTGATGACTTTTACACCGGCGCAAAGTACAAGCTGGATCAAACCTGCAACGTGGATGAAGCCGGGCGCCTGCGCAACGGGCTTCCTGAATACGACGGCAAGACGGTTTTCAAAGCGAACGAACCCATCATCGAGTTGCTGAAGTCACGCGGCGTGCTGTTGGGCGGCGGAAAGATCGAGCACTCGTATCCGCATTGCTGGCGTTGCCACAATCCGGTCATTTTCCGCGCGACCGAACAGTGGTTCATCAGCATGGAAGGTAAGGTCGAGAACAGCACGCTGCGTCAGCGCGCGCTCGACGAGATCAAGAAAGTGAAGTGGGACCCCGCGTGGGGCGAAGACCGCATATCCAACATGATCGCTACGCGTCCGGATTGGTGCATCAGCCGGCAGCGCATCTGGGGAACTCCGATCGCAGTCTTCTTCTGCGAGACGGAGAATTGTAATGCGCTACTGCGTTCGAAAGACGTCAACACGAAGGTCGTGGAGCTGTTCGCCAAAGAAGGCGCAGACGCGTGGTACTTGCGCGAGGCAAAGGACATACTGCCAAGCGGAACGAAATGCGCGAAGTGCGGCGGCACGGAGTTCCGCAAAGAGATGGACATCATCGACGTGTGGTTTGAGTCGGGCTCGAGCTATGCTGCTGTCCTCGAACCGAATGGACTTCCCTGGCCCGCCGACCTCTACACCGAGGGCGGCGACCAGCATCGCGGCTGGTTCCACTCTTCCCTGTTATGTTCAGTAGGGACCCGGGGTCATGCTCCGTTCAAAGCTATTGCCACCAGCGGCTGGACATTGGACCCGTCAGGCCGCGCCATGTCGAAGTCGCTGGGAAACGTGGTCGATCCAGTGGACATCGCCAAACGCTTAGGTGGCGAGATCGTGCGCTTGTGGGTAGCGTCCGTCGATTTCCGCGAAGACGTGCACGCGTCTGAAGACCTGATGCAGCGCGTGGCGGAGAACTATCGCAAAGTGCGCAACACCTTCAAGAACATGCTGGGCAACCTGTTCGATTTCGATCCCGCGCATGCAGTGCCGTTCGCGGAGATGGAGTCGCTCGACCAATACATGCTGCTGCGCACCGCGGAACTGACTGAAAGTGTAAAAGCGTGGTATGAGGAGTTCTATTTCCATCGCGTTTATCACGATGTCCATGACTTTTGCAGCGTGGACCTGAGCAAGATCTATTTCGATGTACTGAAAGACCGGCTGTACACCTTTGCTCCGGATTCGAGGCCGCGCCGCTCGGCGCAAACGGCGCTATGGCATATCTCTGAGGCGTTGGTCCGATTGATAGCTCCCATGTTCAGCTTCACCGCTGACGAGATCTGGCAGTTCATGCCAAAGGTGAATGGCCGCGCAGATAGCGTTCATCTGGCCTTGTTCCCTGCGGCTAGAGAGATTTACG
Organism: Terriglobales bacterium; assembly: GCA_025935035.1. GTDB lineage: Bacteria > Acidobacteriota > Terriglobia > Terriglobales > Acidobacteriaceae > JAICLA01. The sequence goes on along the minus strand of JAICWB010000032.1, from coordinate 12,602 downwards.
GCGCGGATGTTGACGCCAAGGCTCTCGAGGCTCTTCGTGCCGACTGGACATCGCTGATGTCCGTCCGCGACGAAGTGTTGAAAGCTTTGGAGCCGATGCGACAGAGCAAGGAGATCGGGACGAGCCTCGAAGCGCAGGTAACGATCAGTTCATCGGCTGAGGTGCATCAGCTTCTCACGCGGAATGAGAGCCAGTTGCGAGCGCTGTTCATCGTTTCGCAGGTATCGCTAAAACAGGCGGCGGCAATGAACGGTATCTCTCCGGTGCACGTGGAAGTTGCGCGAGCAGCCGGCGAGAAATGCGAGCGCTGCTGGAATTATTCCGTCCACGTGGGTGAAGACAAGCGGCATCCGACGATCTGCGAGCGCTGTTCGGACGCGCTGAAAGAGATCGTGAAGGCCTAATGGTCGCTATCGAGCGCAGGTCCTATCGCGGCCATTACTACCTGATCGCCATAGTTGTTTTCGCGCTCGACCAAGCAACCAAGCTGGCGATCGTGCGCAATATACCGCTCAACCGAAGCGTTGCGATCATCCCCGGATTCTTCGGACTGAGTCATGTGCTGAATCCCGGGGCGGCGTTCAGCTTATTCGCTGACTCTTCCTCTACCTACGCGCCAAAACTTCTGATCGCATTCGCGTTCATCGTGCTGACGGCCATCTTCGTGGTTCTGTGGCGATCAGGCAAAGGATTCGCGCTAAGCAACCTTGCTCTGGCACTCATCATGGGCGGCGCGATGGGTAATCTGCTCGATCGTCTGCGCATCGGCAGCGTGATCGACTTCCTCATGTTTAAATTCGGAAGTTACTACTATCCGGACTTCAATGTTGCGGATAGCGCGATCGTGGTCGGGTCGTTGTTGCTGATCGCGGAGTTGTTTTTTCACAAATCTGAGACTGCTGATTCGGAACGCGCTTAATCGTTCTCGTAAATCTTTTTGTAAACCGCACAATTGCGAACGATGGCCTGCACATACTCACGAGTCTCAGTGAATGGAATGGACTCTACCCACTCGGCCACGTCGCGGAATTGCCCTGCGGAGCGCCAATCACTCACGCGGTTCGACCCGGCGTTATAGGCGGCGAGCGCATACTCGACACCGCCATTGGAATCAACCATCTCTTTGAAATAACGCGTGCCCAGTTTGATGTTGGCTTCGGGTTCGAGTAATCGCGCTGCCGAAAATGGGCGGAGCTTCGCCTCCTTCGCCAAGCCCTTGCCCACAGACGGAAGGATCTGCATCAGCCCGTAAGCGTTCGCCGGAGAGATTGCGCCAGGATTGAATTCGGATTCCTGGCGGATAAGCGAAGCTACTAGATATGGATCTAGACCGTTCGCTTGTGAATCCTGTTTGAGTGACTGCCAGTACGAACGCGGAAAGAGCACTTGCAGGAAGGAGCGCGGAATGGCATTTGTATCCACCGCAAAATAGTTGGGCAATGCGCGCTTCAAAGTCTCCAGCGCGCTGTATGGGCGTCCCGCGTCTTGCTGCAGGCGAACGATCTCGCCGACGACCCAGGGCTTCGACGGATCGCTGATCGATGGTTGCAATTCTTTCAGCGCGAAGTCAAAGAGCGCGCCGTTGGAGAGCAGGCGCGATTTCTGCAGGTGCACATCTGTCACGCCATCGGCCGATTCCTGGAGGGTGAACTTGTCAGGCAGTTCGGGCACCTTCGCGAGAACGGCATCTTCGTCCGGCGCTCCGACTTTTTTTAGTTCGGGAAGGCGCTCGCGTGCCAGTAGCGCGTAATAGTAATTGCGATAGCGTGCGGAGAGCTTGAGGTAATATGCGCGCGCTTTCGCCAACTCGTGTTCATCCTCTGCGATGCGTCCGCGCCAATAGAGGGCATTAGGCACCTCGTTGGACCGGGGATAATCGGTGATCTGTTCTTCGAAGCGTTTCTTGGCTTCGTCGAGTTTCCTTAATCGGTAATCAAGCCACGCAGCTTTCCAGTGTGAGTACGCGCCGTAGCGTCCTGCAGGAAAGCGGTCTGCCAGTTCCTGGTAGAGCGCTGCCGCGCGGTCAAAATCTTTGCGCAGCAAATAGCGATTGCCGGCGTTGAGTAAGGCTTCCTGCAACCATCCGCTGTCAGGGGTGGACTTGCGCATCTCGTCGAGGTACGCGGCGGTGGCGGCGTCGTCATCTTTTGACAGCTCAGTCAACAGGAAGAGGCGCTGCGCGTTGGCGTCGCCTGTCGCGCCGAAGATTGAGCCGAGCACCTGGCGAGCGTCCGCCGGCCGGTCACTGCGCATAAGTGAATTTGCGAGAGCGACTTGAAGAGCGGCGTCCTGCGGCGCTTCAGAAGAAAGCGCCCGGTACTCAGGGGCAGCCAATGAATATCTCTTGCTGCGGGCGAGAAGATCCGCGCGCGTTTTGCGCTGTTCAAAAGTGCCGAAGTTTCCGCCGCCGACTAAGCGTCGAACCTGAGCGCCCGCCTCCTCTGCTTCGGGGCTGAGCGGCATCTCGAAGTACAGATGGCGGAAGACATCCAGCGCTTTGTCGTTGTTGCCTGCCCCAAGATAAGCCTTGGCCAATGCTAGCTCGATGTCCGCTCGAACAGGCTTGCGTTGTGCGGCAAGAACGTCTGCCGCCTGCTCATACGAATTGGTGGACATCAGCGTGTTGGCGTAAGCGAGCGCAGCATCGCGCACAAAGATCGAATCAGGATAGGAACTGGTGAACCCGCTAAGCACAAGCAGCGCTTCTTTGGGCTGATCGTCAGCGCGGTAGGCCTGACCGAGGATGTAATCGACGTAATCGCTGAGATCGCGCGAGTGAGGCTTGGCGTTTTTCAGGGCATCGATGGACTTTGAATATTCCCTATCCTGCGAATGGGCGTAGCCGAGCACGAGGTAGGCGAGCGCCCCGGCGTCGGAGTCCTTATGCTGTTTGGCATATTTCTCCACGCCTGCGTAAGCAGCTTTCGAGTGCGTATCAAAAAGCTGGCGCGCCATCGGCTTCAGGTCGGAAGAGGAAACGAACGCCTGCTTCATGCGGCGGGCGCGGGCAGCGTCGGCAGCTTTCTTTTGCGCAGAGGCACGCGTAGCGGCAGCGGACTTTGCGGGCGTCTTCTTTTTCTTTTTTGTAGTTTGCGCTGCCGCGGGAAGAAGAGAAAAAACGATGGCGAATAATGCGGACGAGGCTACGACTTTCCTGATGGACAACACAACTCTAGTTTACTGCGGAAAGTCTGAGCCCAGAAGAGAGACATCGTTATCTGCGAGGATACGTATGATCTCCGCCTGAAAATAATTCGCTGGCCCGGCCACGCTGTTGTTGTAGCGCTTCTCGTAAGTCGAGCGGCTCTTGTCGATGTCTTCCTGCAAGCGCTTATAAATATCTTTATTGGCGCGGCCTTCTTCGACTTTGCCCTTGTTGTAAAGCTTGATCTCGTCCACCAGAAGTTTGGCGAAGCGCTTGGCCTTCTTGTGAACTTCCTGGTCTTCCTTTGATAGCGAAGACAGATCCGGGCCAGAAGATGCAGCGGCTGGCGCAGCTTTGGGCGCCTCCGCTGCAGGCGCTGGTGGAGGCTCGGCTTCAAAAGATGTGGGTGGAGGGCCGGCTTCGGCAGGAGCAGGTGCGGAGGTTGGCGGCGGTTCGGGGGCTTCGGCCGCTGCCGCGCCGCTACCCTTGCGCAATGCAAGCAATTCCAGCCAGCTTGCCGTGGAGCGGACCAAGACCCGCGCTGCGGATTCATCGGCTTTGCCTTCGGCTTCCGTGCCGGAGTCGATATAAACCACAGCAGCGACCTTGTCGCGAACAACGATGGGAAGCACGCAAGCGTTGCCGTCAAAGGGATTGCCGTGCGTAGAAATGAACTTTGAGTCGAACTCGGTGGCGGCTGCGTTCACCGGTTCTTTATCTCGGATGGCGCGGCCAGCGAGGCCTGACGACGAGTCCGCAGTGAAACCTTTGATGTCTTTTTCAAAACCGCGCGCCTGCCATGCGGCAATACTTCCGCCCTTCACCACGAACAAAGCGGCACGCGAGGTGAATTGCGTCAGACCGTCAAGCAAGGCTTTGAGAATGTCACCCTGTCCGGGCGCGTCATAGATGCTGGCCACGGCAGCGTTCAGAAGGTCTGTTGGACCAGTCCCCGGAGCGGGTTCTTCCTTTTTATTCCCTTTGGAAGACTTCGCCGCTTCTTCGATAAGCGGCGCCATTGCGGCATTGATCTTCTCAACGATCTCAGCGCGCAGAACGGTGCGCAGTTCCGCTAAATGCGCTTCAAGCGATTCGGCGACGGCGCTTTCTACAACCTGCGAAATGTCTGGTGTGTCTGCCATTGAGGGTCTGTGTATGCGCCGAAAACTCTATCACATAGGATTGCGAACGCTAAGTAGTCAATTGACTACCAATTTGCCGCGCATGCGGTCGTGTCCGGCACCGCACAGGATGCCGCACTTGATCTCGAATTCGCCTTTGCGATCGGCGGTGTAGGTGAAGACGGCGGGCGTCTTGGGCTGCACTGATTCTTTGATCCCGAGGTCGGGCACGTCAAAACCGTGTTGCACGTCCAAGGTTGAAACATGGAATTCAACCGTCTCACCCTGCTTGATCTGTATCTGCGCCGGCTGAATCTCATATTTCTTCATGGTCACAGAGATTTGGCGCGGAACTTTCGGCTGTCTCGAGCATCCCACAGAAAAAAGCGCTACCGGGCTAAGTGCAATCGCTGAGATAACCACGTACAATAGCTGTTTAAACCTTCGATTGGGCATAGTCATGTGGGCCGGGAAACCATTTTGGCGCCGGCTTCGTACTTTATAAAGTAACCAAAGCGCGGCATTTACGCGAGAAATATTGCATCGCAAACGTATGGGAACCATCCAAACAAACGTGACTGGCGACACCGGCGAAGATCTCGCCCTGGTGCAGGCGGCGCGCGAAGGCGATATTGGAGCCTTCGAGCAGTTGCTCAAGCGCTATGACCGGAATGTATTCCGCATCGCCAATCACATCACGCAAAACCGCGAGGACGCGGAAGACGTGGTGCAGGACGCGTTCCTGAAGGCGTACCAGAAGCTTGACCAGTTCCAGGGGAATTCAAAGTTCTATACCTGGCTGGTGCGCATCGCGGTGAACGAAGCGCTGATGAAGTTGCGCAAGCGCAAGGCCAGCAAGACGGTCTCGATCGATGAAGACGTTGAGACCGATGATGGTTTTGTGCCGCGCGAGGTTACGGATTGGAGTCCGAACCCGGAACAGCTTTATAAGCAGGCGGAGTTGAGTGATATTCTGGAGAAGACCATCCAGGGGCTTCCATCAGGATTTCGCACGGTTTTCGTGCTGCGCGACGTAGAAGGTTTGAGTACTGAAGAGACTGCGGATGCGCTCGGATTGAGCATTCCCGCAGTGAAGTCACGGTTATTGCGCGCACGGTTGCAGTTGCGTGAACGCTTGAGCCGCCACTTCAAGAAGAAGAAAAGCAATGGGGACAACGCACAGTGAAGTGCTCTAAATTCCTTAACGAGCTGAATGATTTTCTTGACGGTTCTCTTGACTCGTCTTTGAAAGCCGAGCTGGAAGAACACCTCACTTGGTGCCACAATTGCCACGTTGTTTGCAACACGACCAAGAAAACCATTGAGATCTACCGCGAGAACCAAGTCTACGAACTGCCTGATACCCTCCGCGTAAAGCTGCAAACCGCCATTATCAGCAAATGTAAGTCCTCGAAATCAAAGGACTAATTCCCTTCCACAAGCAACTTCTTTTTATTCGCACAACTTTTCCAGCTACTCTGAATCTAATCTTGGTATGCAAGGGCGCCCTTCGTCTAGCGTTCTAGGTAGTCCTCGCAGAAACGGGCCGAACCCTCAAGTATGGATGTCGTCCCTGGGGAAACAAAAATATGATCGCTGATCTGATGGATATTCTTTTCGGTTGCTGGCACTCGAACTACAGTTTTCCGTTGACTGCCAAGACCGGTAACCGCGCTACCGCAGCGCAAGCCACCGGAACCTATGTGGTGTGCCTCGATTGCGGCAAGGAATTTCCCTACGACTGGAAGACCATGAAAGTAGTGAGCGGGAAACCGGCATTGGACAACACGCTGGAGTTCCCAGAGATGGCGCCTGCGTCGCAATTGGCGCGCAAGCACGCTGCTTAATCTCTAGCTGCCTAGGGTGCGGGGCTTGTCCCCGCCCGCCAGCAGTTCATTCAGCAAGCCCAGCATGTCTGTGACGGTGAGAATGCCCTTCAAGTCACCGTCCTGAGCTACCAGGACTGCGCTGATCTTCTTCGTATTCAATACATCCACGGCTTCCGAGATATGCGCGTCCGGCGAAACCGAGATCGGATCCGCCGTCATCGCCTTAGTGATGGGCGTGTCTTCAAAAACCTGGTTGTAGTCCTCTTCGGAAGAAGCTGCGGTAAGCACCGAGGGCGAGAGTCGGAGGATATCGCGATCACTCACGATCCCTACCACTTTGCCGCTCTGAGCGGAAACGATCGGGACATGGCGTTTTCCGGTGCGGCGGATCATTAAGGCGGCGTCGAGCAGCTTGGCATCGTCAGTCAAAGTGGTGACGTTGCGCGTCATGTAGTCACGGACGAACATGAGATAGGGCCCTCCGGCCGGCTGCTCTGTAATTGAATTGTTGGCCGCGAATTCTAGCAAACAGTCAGGCGATTGCAAAGAAATGCTTTCCGCACCGACTGCTCCAGACTGCGCTGGTAGACTTTTGTCGTGCCTGCGAGTTCCCAACAATTCGAGACCACGTGCTGCGTCGTGGGAGGAGGCCCTGCGGGCATGGTCGCGGGATTCCTGCTGGCGCGAGCGGGAATCAAGGTCACTGTGCTTGAAAAGCATAACGACTTCTTCCGCGATTTTCGTGGCGACACCATCCATCCTTCCACTCTTCAACTGATGTATGAACTAGGGTTGCTGGAGGAGTTCTTACGCCTACCTCACCAGGAATACCGGCAACTGAGCGGCAGGATCGGCGATTTCACCGTCATAGTCGCGGACTTCACCCACTTGAAAACGCATTGCAAATTCATAGCTCTAATGCCCCAGTGGGATTTTCTGAACTTTCTAGCTGCACATGGCAAACGCTATCCCGAGTTCACCCTGATGATGGAGACCGAGGCCACTGAGTTAATCGAAGAAGATGGCCGGGTGGTCGGGGTGCGGGCCAAATCACCGCACGGACCGATCGAGATCCGGGCTCGATTGACCATCGGCGCCGATGGACGGCATTCCATCGTCCGCGAGCGCGCCGGTTTCCAAGTCATCGATCGTGGCGCGCCGATCGACGTGCTCTGGATGCGCATCTCGCGCGAACGGACCGATCCTGACCAAACACTCGGCCGCTTCCGCGAAGGCAAACTCATGGTCACGCTTGACCGCGATGATTATTGGCAGTGCGCTTACATCATCCCTAAGGGTGGGTTCGACGCCATCAAACAACGCGGGCTGGAACGGTTTCGGGAAGACATTGTGACGGTTGTGCCGGAGTTTAAAGACCGGGTTGGCGAGCTCAAAGAGTGGGAGCAGATAAAACTACTGTCTGTCGCGGTTGACCATCTGCGCCAGTGGTGTCGCCCAGGGCTGCTGTGCATCGGCGATTCGGCGCACGCTATGTCGCCCATTGGCGGTGTGGGGATCAACCTGGCGATTCAAGACGCGGTGGCCACGGCAAACATTATTGCGGAGCCAATGATCCGCCAGGAATTGTTTTTGGAACATCTCCAGGCAGTCCAGCACCGTCGCGAGTTCCCTACCAGAGTGATCCAGCTTTTCCAGGTATTCGCTCACAAAAGATTTGTGGGAGCCGCTCTGAGGACGACGGTCCCGCTTAAGAAACTTCCGCCGCCGCTTGCGGTCCTGGAGAAGTTCCCTTATCTGCGACGCTTGCCTGCATGGTTCATCGGAGTGGGCGTCCGTCCCGAGCATGTCCACACTACCGATCCGCACGTGACAGCTCATTCCGGTGCGAGCATCTAGCCCTTATCCACAGGTTTCTCGGGGCGCATTTTTTCACTTGTTATGATGGAGATGCATGTCACCTGCGACGAAATCAGGCTCTCAAACGCTACCCCCAGCAGGCGCCGCAGCACAGTCGAACTCCAGCATTTTTCAGGATGTTCTCGGCACGCCGGAGAGCGTCGTCCAATTCTTTCTGGAACTTGCAGACCCACTCACCAGCACGCTTGACCTGGATACCCTGCTCGGGCGCATCGCAGAGATCGTACATCGCGTCATTCCCTACGAGATATTCGCCATTTTGCTGCTCAACGAGAAGACGCAGGAGCTGCGCATGCGCTTCCAGATAGGGCACGAATCTCACATCGAAAAGATGCGCATCAAGGTGGGCAACGGGGTCGTTGGCCAAGCCGTCGCGAGGCGCGAGGCGGTTCTGGTGAACGACACACGCAAGGAGGCCAACTACATCAATGCGCGGGCTGACGTGCGTTCCGAGCTGGCTATTCCGCTTATCGCCAAAAACCGGCCAGTCGGCGTTATCGATCTGCAGTCAGCCCAACTCAATTACTTCAAAGAAGAACATAGCAAGTTGCTCTCGCTGCTGGCTTCGCGATTGGCTGCCGATATAGAGAACGCCCGCCTGTACACGCGCATGTCACGGCAGGCGCGTACCCTGGAAGTGCTGAATGAGATAAGCCGCGAACTTACATCGATCCTCAATCTGGACCAGTTGCTGAAGCGCATCGGCGACCTGCTCAGCCGCGTGATCGACTTTCAGATGTTCAGTATTTTGTTGCTGGACTCCACCGGCACGAAGTTGCAACACCGCTTCTCCATGCGGTTCAAAGAGAACATTCATTTAAAGCACGACATCAAAGTTGGACGCGGACTGGTGGGCGGCGCAGCGGAATTGAAACAGACCATCCTGGTGCCCGACGTCACCAAGGATCCACGTTACATCGAAGTGAATCCCGAGACGCGCTCTGAACTTTGTGTGCCGCTCTTGTATAAAGACGTCGTCATCGGAGTGCTCGACCTCGAACACACTCGTCGCAATTACTTCAACGAAGAGAATACGCAAACCGTAGTGACGCTGGCCGCGCAGGTGGCCATCGCCATTGAGAACGCACGGCTGTACGAACGCATTGCGCGCGAAGAGCAGCGCATGGAACGCGACCTCGCCATGGCGCGTGAGGTGCAGATGCGGCTGTTACCGCCATGCTGCCCAACCATGGCATCTGCCGAGATCGCTGCTAAGTACTCGCCCGCGCACGCGATTGGCGGCGACATGTACGACTTCCTGCAATATGGCGGTGGGGCGGTAGGCATCGCTGTGGGCGACGTCAGCGGAAAAGGCGCTCCCGCTGCGTTGTTCGCGGCCCTGGTCGGCGGCATGTTGAGGTCAATGACCGGCTTGGAGCCTTCGCCCGCGCAGATGCTCACAGAGATCAACTCTGCTCTGAACGAGCGTCAGATCGATTCGCAGTTCGTCTCGCTCCTCTATGCCGTTTGGGACGAACCGAACCGCATCATGCAGATCGCCAGCTCAGGACAGCCACAGCCGATCTATTGCCACCACGGCCGCACTCAGGTTGTGGACGCAACCGGCGTGCCCCTGGGCCTCTTCGCCGATGCCGAGTATGACGAAGTCACGCTCCATGCGCATCCTGGCGATGTTTTCGTGTTCTTCAGCGACGGCATCACTGACGCGGTCAATCATCAGGACCAGCAGTTTGGGCGGCATCGTGTAGAAGAAGTGGTGCGGCTGAATCACGAACGCTCCGCCGATGATCTGGTCACTGCGATCTTCGCCGCCGTTCAGGAACACTCATCCGGTGTCCGGCCATTTGATGATGAGACCGTGGTCGTGGTGAAGATCAAAGACACCGAGACTGCCGCGAAAAAGCGCACACGAGTTACCACTACGAGAGCACTGCGCGACGTTTAACTTATACTGTCTGCTCCCATGAAGATCATCGCGCGGCCGCCCGCGTTCACCTATATCAAAAACCACCTGCACGCTGACCGCGTGCCATTGTCACACCTGGCAGAAAAACACGGCACACCGCTGTATGTATATTCGGCTTCGACCATCCGGGAACGTTTTCGCACCTTTGACACGGCGTTCAAGAGGATCCACCACACGGTCTGCTATTCCGTGAAAGCCAATTCGAATCTTTCGCTGCTAAAGATGTTGGCGAAGATGGGATCAGGATTTGATGTGGTGTCAGGGGGCGAACTCGAACGCGTACTAGCTGTCAGCCGACAGGCTGCCCGCAAAGTCGTATTTTCCGGCGTGGGAAAAACCGCCGCCGAGATTGATTTGGCATTGAAAGCTGACATTCTCATCTTCAATGTGGAGAGCGAGAGCGAGCTGGACTTGCTTGCCAACCGTGCCGCCAAGATGAAACGCAAAGCGCGCATGGCGTTGCGCGTGAATCCGGATGTTTTCGCCGACACTCATCCTTATATCTCCACCGGAATGCGCGAACATAAGTTTGGTGTGCCGCTGCATGAAGTAGGCGATCTATATACCCGTGCCGCCGCGCGCAAATATCTCGATGTGGCGGGCGTGAGTTGCCACATCGGCTCGCAGATCACGGCGGTAGACCCGTTCGCAAAAGCGTTGGGGCGTGTCGCTGATCTCGTTCGGGCTTTGCAGGCGAATGGACACAACATCCGTTACGTGGATGCGGGAGGCGGACTGGGCATTCCTTACAAAGACGAAGAAGCGGAGACTGCCGACTTTTCCGCCAAAAGCGGCGCGTATGCTGAAGCATTGCGCAACGCACTCGGAAAGCTAAGCGTTCATCTGCTGTTGGAGCCGGGTCGAGCCATCGTGGCGCCCGCCGGACTGTTGCTGTCCCGTGTGCTGGTGACAAAACAAAACGGGAAAAAACGCTTCGTGATCGTGGATGCCGCCATGAACGATCTCATCCGCCCGGCACTGTATAGCGCATATCACTCCATCATTCCGGAACAATGGAACCCGATGCAATCATCGGCGCAACCAGTGGACGTGGTGGGTCCTATCTGCGAGACGGGCGACTTCTTTGCGCGCGACCGTGAACTCCCAGCGCTGAAAGAAGGAGATCTAGTTGCGATTCTAGATGTGGGCGCGTATGGGATGTCGATTTCGTCCAACTACAATTCGCGAATGAAAGCTGCTGAAGTGATGATCGACGGGAGTTCGGCCAAACAAGTACGCAAGCGGGAGACCGTCAAAGACCTGATGCGGCTGGAGAGTTAACGCTCGCCCCACTTCAGTTTCGTTCGTAGCACTTCAAAGAACGTCCGCTTCGACAGTCGCAGCAACTGCACCTGATGCGCCGACTTTTTGCAGACGATCTTGTCGCCTTCGAGCACGGGCATGCCGACTTGACCGTCAACCGTGAGGAAGACTTCGTCTGGCGCGCCCAGAACCGTAAGCGAAATCTCAGCCGAGTCGCGCACAACCAGCGGTCTCTGGGTCAACGAGTGGGGCGAGACCGGTGTAACAATAAGCGCTTCAACCGATGGTTCAAGGATTGGGCCGCCAGCCGCTAAGGAATAAGCAGTTGAGCCCGTAGGAGTGGAGATGATTACTCCATCGGCTTTTAGATTCACAACGAACTGCCCGTCAACACTCACGTCCACCTCGGTCATGCGGGCAATGCTTCCCTTGGTCAGTACCGCATCATTGAGAGCGAGATACTCCTCAACGCATTGGCCTTTGCGCATGACGCAGCATTGCAGCGTGGAACGCGTCTCGCGAGTGACTTTGTTTTGCTCAACGGCCTCAAAAGTGGCATAGAGCTCGGAAACGGGAACCTCTGTAAGGAAGCCGAGCGAGCCAAGGTTAACAGCGAGAATCGGGATCTTATCTTTGGCTACGCTTCGCGCGGCGGCAAGCAACGTGCCATCTCCGCCCATCACGATGACCAGATCAGGCTGGTGTGAGGCGATCTCTGTTCGCGCTACCGCAGGATATTTCGGAGCGAACTTGGCGGCATCCGGATCGGCGACGATCTCATAGCCCCGCTTCTCCAACCATGCGGCAAACTCCGGTAATAGCTTCTCGAGCTCTTGCTTGGCCGGCTTGCAGACTAATGCGATCTTCTTCATGACTCGCGCATCAGGATATAACAATCGCGTAGGTACGTCTTAGCCGAACGTCGCGTGCAACAGGAATTCCCGGTTTCCTTCGGTGCCGAGGATCGGCGAATCGATGACTTCAATATCGTGGCCGCCGAATTGAACGATGGACTGCTTCACCTTCTCGACCGCCCCGAGTTGAGCTTTTTCATCGCGCACAATGCCACCCTTTCCGACGGCTTCCCTGCCAACCTCGAACTGCGGCTTAACCAAAACCACAAGCTCGCCCATTGCGGAGCCGAATGCTGCTCGAATCACAGCAGGCAGCACCAGTGTGGCGGAGATGAAAGAAACATCCATCGCCACGAATTCCACGCTTGTTCCGATCTGCAAAGCCTCAAGATAGCGTGCGTTTGTTTTTTCTAGGAGCGTTACGCGTTGATCCCTGCGAAGCTTGGTGTCTATCTGCCCATAACCGGTATCGATGGCAACAACGCGTGCTGCGCCGTTTTGCAGCATACAGTCGGTGAAGCCGCCGGTGGAGGCGCCCACGTCCATGCAGATTTTGTCTTGCAGGTCGATCTTCCAATATTCGAG
>JAICWB010000060.1 GCA_025935035.1 Terriglobales bacterium | reverse complement strand
GTTATCCGGATATGCCTATCCCGCATATCTGGCAATTAGTGACGTACGGGTTCATCCATGATCCGGGCGGTGTGGGCCACATTCTGTTCAACATGCTTTCACTGTGGATGTTCGGCGCTACGCTCGAGCAGGGTTGGGGCTATCGCAAGTTCATGGAGTTTTATTTTTTCTGCATCGTGGGCGCAGCACTGGTGACAATCGCGTTCTCGTATGCGGGATTGCTGGGATTGACGCCAGCTACGATGACGTTCGGCGCGTCGGGCGGGATTTACGGATTGATCGTGGCGTTTGGCATCATCTATGCCGAGATGCGGGTGTTCGTCTTCGGCATCTTTCCGCTGAAAGCGAAATGGCTGGCCATCATCTGGGTGGCGATCGCGCTCTTCGGCGCCTTGAGTGAACGCGGAGGAGTGGCGAACATCGCGCACCTGGGTGGCGCAGCGTTTGGTTACTTCTATCTGCGATTCATGCCGCGCGGTGGCGTGCCGTTCGTGGTGTCAGAACGATATTACGGCGTGCGCAACTGGTATCACCGATGGAAGCGCAAACAAGCCCAAAAGAAGTATGAGGTCTATATGGGGAAGATGGACCGCAAGCAATATTTTGATGAGCATGGCAATTATCGCGATCCGGATGAGCGCAAAGGGAACGGGGATGGCGGAGGGAAATGGGTGAATTGAACCAAGTTGTCAGTAGTCAGTTGTCAGTAGTCAGTTGTCAGTTGTCAGAAAACTTTAGTGCACCCTTCGTTGTAACAAGGCCTTCGTGGCCTTTTTCTTTTTTGCGACGACGGCCTTGCGCGACTCGCGCACAACTTTCGCTTCGGCCTTGCGTACATCTTCCGCTGTCTGTGTGCCGATCATGTGCAGGCGCATGAAATTGGTCGAGCCCGTGGTGGTCTTGGTTCCGGCGACGATCCCAATCACGTCTTGGTCCTGAACCAAGTGGCGCTTGGTGAGTTCGCGTTCGGCGCCAGTGACCATGTCCTCTACCTGCGGCGTGTGTTTAGCCTGGATGGAGCGCACTCCCCAGAGAAGGTTCACGCGATTGGCGACAGCGGGAACATAGGTCAAGGAATATATCTCTGCCGGAGGGCGGTATTTTGAGACCAAGCGCGCGGTGGTGCCCGTCTCGGTATAGACGGCAATAGCGCGCATGTCGAGGTCTTGCGCAGCGTGCGCGATGGACTCGCAGATGGTCTCTGAGATCGAGAGGCGATGGTTCTCACGGCGGCGGTGCGGCGTGTTGAGGTCCATGTGGCTCTCAGTCTCCGCGATGATCTTTGCCATCATGGCCACAGCCTCACGCGGATATTTGCCGCTGGCGGTCTCGGCAGAGAGCATGACTGCATCGGTGCCGTCGAAGACAGCATTGGCTACGTCGCTGGCTTCGGCGCGTGTGGGGCGCGGGTTCTCGATCATGGACTCGAGCATCTGCGTTGCAGTGATCACAGGCTTCCGCCATTCGGCGGCGCGATGGATGATGTGCTTCTGGATGATGGGCACCTTCTCCGGCGCCATCTCGACGCCAAGATCGCCGCGCGCAACCATGACGCCATCTGCGACTTCAAGAATGTCTTCGAGATGTTCGATAGCCTGCGGCTTTTCCAGCTTGGCGATGACCCAGGCTTCAGAGTTGAGGTCTTTGACGCGGCGTTTCACGTAGCGGACGTCGTCCGCCGTGCGGACGAAAGAGACGGCGATGATGTCCACCCCGTGTTTTATGCCGAACTCGAGATCTTTTTCGTCTTTTTCAGTGAGTGATGGAACGGTCACCACTGTGCCGGGAAGATTGATGCCCTTGTGTTCGCCGAGCAGACCGCCGTTGATGACTTCGCACTGCACGTCACCGCCGTGGACTTTTTCAACGCGGAGTTCGATCAGTCCATCTGAAAGCAGGATGCGCGAGCCAGGCTCGACTTCCCGACCGAGTGTTTGGAAGGTAGTGGAGATGAGTTGCGCGTTGCCGGGCTGGTCACTTGGGGTGATGGTGAGTTTTGCGCCCGTCTTGATGGCGACGGGCATCCGGTTCTTCAGGCGCCCTGTGCGGATCTTGGGGCCTTGGAGGTCTTGCAGGATGCAGATGGTACGTCCTTCCTTGTGGGCCACGCGGCGCAGGCGCTCGATATTGCGCGCGTGGTCTTCGTAAGTGCCGTGCGAGAAGTTGAGGCGGGCGACGTCCATGCCGAAACGCATCAGGTCTCGCAAGACCGCATCAGTGTTGCTGGCGGGGCCCACGGTGCATACGATCTTGGCCTTGCGGGTATTGTGCGTACTGATATGAATGGAAGAAGAATCGAATCGGTTCATGATGTGCTAAAACGACCTAACAGTCTATCGCGTTTGGCTTAAGGCTGGCTGAAGGGTGGGGACTAACGCTGGAGAGCTGCGCGGCGCTCGCGCTTGCGGCGGTCGCCGATCTGGACGTGTGACCCGGAGGCATCGTCAACACAGCGCGGGCAGGCCATCGCGTTATATTCCGCGCCTACAAGAATGATGATGGAGATGATGTAAAGCCAGACCAGCAGGGCGATGCCGGCACCCAAGGAGCCGTAAATCCGGTTGTAGTTAGCGTAATTGGTCACGTACCAACCGAAGATAATGGTGACCGGGAACCACAAGCACGTGGCCATAATGGCCCCGGGAAGGACACGGTGCCAAGGCTGCACGCGCGGCATGCCCCAATGGTAGATAAGCATGATCACGGTGACGCTGGTAAGGGCGGAGAGTAGCCAGCGGCCAAGCTTCCAGATGATGAGGATATAGAGACCGATGTCGCGATTGAGCTCCATGAGAAGCCAGCGCTCGATGATGTCACCAAAGGCGACGATGCCGAGCGCGAAGACCATGGGTGCAAGCCCGAAGATGACCAGCAGAAGGGCGATGCCGCGCTCCTCCCAGAAATTCCATTCGTTCACTTCCACATCATAAGCGCGGCGGAAGCCATTCATCCAAGAGGTCATGACACCGGATGCTGCCAATACGGTCACGGTGACAGCGGAGCCGAGTTCTTTGAGCGAGAGCTGTTGGTGTCCTTGGAAATAGGCTAACGCAGTGGCGCGCGATTCAGGAGGTAGCACCGCGCCGAGGGCGTACTCGATCTGGTGAATAAAGGCCTCAGTGGAGTTTGTGACAGACATGATCCACGCAGCGACGATGAGCGCGGGAAAGAAAGTGAGGATAGAAGAATAGGCCGCACCTTTGGAGTTCATGAAGACGCCATGCGCGAAGGAGCGCAGGGAGGCTTGCCATAGGAGCTTTAGTTGGCGGAGCATGCCGTGGAGTAGGGTAACAATGGATGGGATGGGATGGAAGTGCTGTGTTTGGCTCGTTGAACGGGGGTATAATCGGCTGTATGGCAGCCCGAGACGAAGCAATCAAGAGCATAGAAAATATGTCGGACACAGCTACGTGGGACGACATTATGTATAGGATTTACGTTCGGGCAAGAATCTCTGAGGGCTTAAAAGAGGCCGAGGCAGGGAACCTTATTCCGCACGAGGAGATCAAGAAGCGATTTTCTGAATGAAGATCGAGTGGACTCCGGGAGCCAGCCACGACTTAGAGAGTATCCAAGCTTTTATTTCCAAACATTCTGATTTTTACGCGACACGATTTGTAGCGCGACTTACGCGCGCTGCGGACCAACTTGAAAAGCTTCCTAGGCTTGGCCGGCGAGTACCTGAATTCCGACGCGAAGACGTTCGGGAAATCATCTTCCAGAACTACCGAATCATCTATTCTCTGGATGAGAAGGTGATAAAAATACTCGCGGTGTTGCACGGTGCCCGACAACTCGATTAACCGCTGTCTGTCCAAAACAAAAACCGTGGACGCGTCGCATCCACGGTTCGTAGTTTGTAACGCTGAGACTACTCTGCGGCCAGTTCTTCCTGTTCGCCTTCGGTGCGGAGCAGTTCCAGCGCGCGCTCTGCTTCTTCGTAAGCAGCGCTGACTTCTTCCTGCACCTTCTGGGCAGCTTCCTCGAGTTCCGGCGCGAGTTTCACGTTGCGGTAATACTCCATGCCGGTACCCGCAGGGATCAAGCGGCCAACGATGACATTTTCTTTGAGTCCGCGCAGGTGATCGACCGCGCCGTTGATGCTGGCTTCGGTGAGCACGCGCGTGGTCTCCTGGAATGACGCTGCGGAGATGAAGCTGTCAGTCGAGAGCGAGGCTTTGGTGATTCCCAAGAGCAGCGGTCGGCCGGTCGCCGGACGTCCACCATTGGTGATGACCTTCTCGTTCTCTTCGCGGAAGCGGAACTTATCAACCTGCTGTTCGAGCAGGAAGCTGGTGTCGCCCACGTCTTCCACTTTGACCCAACGCATCATCTGACGCACGATGACTTCAATGTGTTTGTCACTGATGGTCACACCCTGTAAGCGGTAGACTTCCTGGATCTCGTTCACCAGGTAAGCCTGCAGCTCTTTCTCTCCCAGCACGGCAAGAATGTCATGCGGGTTGAGCGGGCCATCCATCAACTGTTCGCCAGCGCGGACCCGATCGTTCTCCTGGACGTTGATATGCACGCCCTTGGGGACCGAGTATTCCTTCTCCGTGCCATTGTCAGCGGTGACGTAAATCTTGCGTTGTCCCTTGCTGACCTCACCGAAGCGGACCACACCATCGATCTCAGAGATGACAGCGGTCTCACGCGGCTTGCGGGCTTCGAAGAGCTCGACGACGCGCGGCAGACCACCGGTGATGTCTTTAGTCTTGGTGGTCTCACGCGGGATCTTGGCGAGCACATCACCCGGATGCACCTCGTCTCCATCGGCGACCATCAAGTGTGAACGTGACGGCATCAGATAGCGACGGCTTCCCTTGCCGCCCTTGATAACGATGGCAGGCTGACGCTTTTCGTCCGGCGACTCGCCGACGACGTGGCGCGAGAGTCCGGTGACTTCGTCCACTTCTTCGTTGAGCGTGACGCCTTCCTGCAAGTCTTTGAACTGCACCGTGCCGCCGATCTCAGTGAGGATGGCGAACGTGTAAGGATCCCACTCGACCATAACGTCACCGAGTGCGACCTGCGAGCCTTCCTGCACTTTGACCTTCGCGCCGTATAGCACGGAGTAGCGCTCGCGCTCTCGGCCTTTTTCGTCCACGATAGCGATTGAACCCTGGCGGTTCATGACCACCAAGTCGCCAGACTTCGCCTTCACGGTCTGCAGGTTGTTAAAGCGCACCGTACCGTTGGACTTGGCATCGAGGCGCGATTGTTCGTTCACGCGTGATGCCGTACCGCCGATGTGGAAGGTACGCATGGTGAGCTGCGTTCCCGGCTCGCCGATGGACTGCGCAGCGATGACGCCGGTAGCTTCACCCATCTCCACAGTGCGGCCTGAGGCCAGGTTACGGCCGTAGCACGCGATGCAGATGCCGCGCTTAGATTCGCAAGTAAGCACGGAGCGGATCTTCACGCGCTCCACGCCGGAGGCCTGGATAGCGCTGGCAAGCTCTTCCGTGATCTCACCGTTGACGTCAACGATGACATTGCCTTCGTAGTCCTTGATCTTCTCAAGCGATACGCGGCCCACGATGCGGTCGCGCAACGGCTCGATGATCTCGCCGGATTCGACGATGGAGCCGACGTAAATGCCATCCACGGTGCCGCAATCGTTCTCGCTGACGATGACGTCTTGCGCCACGTCAACAAGGCGGCGCGTGAGGTAACCGGAGTCCGCGGTCTTGAGCGCGGTATCAGCCAGACCTTTACGAGCGCCGTGGGTCGAGATGAAGTACTGCAAAACGGTGAGGCCTTCACGGAAGTTCGCCGTGATGGGCGTCTCAATGATCTCGCCGGACGGCTTGGCCATAAGACCACGCATGCCGGAGAGCTGGCGGATCTGCTGTTTCGAACCGCGAGCGCCCGAGTCAGCCATGACGTAGATGGGGTTCATCTTGCCGGCTTTGTCCTGCTCTTGCAGCACGCTGAACATCTCGTCGGCGACTGATTCCGTGATGCCTGACCAGATCTCGATGACCTTGTTGTAGCGTTCGCCGTTGGTGATGGCGCCGTCGAGGTATTGCTGCTGGACCTCGATGACTTTCTTCTCGGCGTTCTTTACCAGGGTCTGCTTGTTGTCCGGAATGACCATGTCATCGATGCCGATGGACAATCCGGCTTTGGTGGCATAGGTAAAGCCGAGAGCCTTTACGTCATCGAGCATCTTGACGGTGGTCTCAAGGCCGAAACGCAAGTAGCAGTAGTTAACGAGCTGTCCGAGGCCTTTCTTCTTGAGCAGGCCGTTAACGTACGGCATGCCTTTGGGAAGGCGGTCATTGAGGATGACGCGTCCGACGGTGGTGTTGATGAACTGCTTCTCGAAATTGGTCGGCTCGGTGTGCAGGATGTCCTGATCGTCATAGGCCTGCGTGAGGTCAATGACTTCACCGGTGTAGCGGAGGCGGATAGGCGTGAGAGTTTCAACGGCCTGCATCTCCAGCGCGAGCAACACTTCATCGATGTTGGCGAACGCGCGGCCTTCACCCTTCGCGCCGGCCTTGCCTTTGGTGAGGTAGTACATGCCAAGGACGAGATCTTGCGTAGGGACGGTGATGGGCTGACCGCTCGCAGGCGACAGGATGTTGTGCGAAGCGAGCATCAAGACGCTGGCTTCCACCTGCGCTTCCGGCGAAAGCGGAATGTGCACGGCCATCTGGTCACCGTCAAAGTCCGCGTTGAACGCGGTGCAGACCAGCGGATGGATCTTGATGGCCTTACCTTCAACGAGCACCGGCTCAAACGCCTGAATACCCAGGCGATGGAGCGTTGGGGCGCGGTTCAACAGCACCGGATGGTCTTTAATGACCTCTTCGAGGATGTCCCACACCACGGGCTCTTGTTGCTCGACCATCTCCTTGGCCTGCTTGATGGTGGTGCATTGGCCGGTCTGTTCGAGGCGGTGGTAGATGAAGGGCTTGAAGAGCTCCAAAGCCATCTTCTTCGGCAGACCGCACTGGTTGAGCTTGAGCTCTGGGCCAACGACGATGACGGAACGGCCGGAGTAGTCCACGCGCTTGCCGAGCAGGTTCTGGCGGAAGCGCCCTTGCTTGCCTTTTAGCGTGTCTGACAGCGACTTAAGCGGACGGTTATTGGCGCCACGCAGCACACGGCCGCGGCGTCCGTTGTCGAAGAGAGCGTCCACGGCTTCCTGCAGCATGCGCTTTTCATTGCGCACGATGACCTCGGGAGCATGCAGGTCCATCAGCTTCTTCAGACGGTTGTTGCGGTTGATGACGCGGCGATAAAGGTCATTGAGATCTGAGGTCGCGAAGCGGCCACCGTCCAATGGAACAAGCGGACGAAGTTCAGGTGGAATGACCGGGATCACATCCAGGATCATCCAGTGCGGCTTGTTGCTGCTCTTGCGGAAGGCCTC
Source organism: Terriglobales bacterium (assembly GCA_025935035.1). Taxonomy (GTDB): domain Bacteria; phylum Acidobacteriota; class Terriglobia; order Terriglobales; family Acidobacteriaceae; genus JAICLA01. The sequence continues at coordinate 6,755 of JAICWB010000060.1, read as the reverse complement.
TGCCACTTTGAGGCGCTTGGTGTACTTCAAGCGCTTTTGCAGCGAGGTCTCATGCTTCATCTTGTCGCGCAGCTCGACGGACAGGCCGTCAACATCCACGCGCTTCAGCAATTCTTTGATAGCTTCCGCGCCCATCATGGCTTTGAAGCCTGACGGTCGGTGCGCCTGATCGAGTTCGCGGTACTTGGCTTCGTCCTTGATGATCTCGTGCGGCTTTACCGGAGCTTCGCCTTCGTCGAGCACGACGTACGATTCGAAGTAGAGGACGGACTCGAGGTCACGCAGGGAGATGTCAAGCAAGTGGCCGATGCGCGAAGGCAGGCCCTTAAAGAACCATACATGCGAGCAGGGCGAAGCCAGCTCGATGTGTCCGAGGCGCTCGCGGCGCACTTTGGACAAGGTGACTTCGACGCCACACTTGTCGCAGATGACTCCGCGGTGCTTCATGCGCTTGTACTTGCCGCAGAGGCACTCCCAGTCCGTCACGGGACCGAAGATGCGCGCGCAGAACAGGCCATCGCGCTCCGGCTTGAAGGTACGGTAGTTGATGGTCTCCGGCTTGGTGACTTCGCCGTGTGACCAGCTACGGATCTTCTCCGGCGAGGCCAGGCTGATACGGATGGAATCGAAATCACTGATTGCGTTGCCTAGATCAAATGGGCTCGAACGGTACAAGGTTTCCTCCTGCCGGACGTCGCTTCCGCGCTCCGGCTATCCGGCTCCCAGTCTGTTTCTTAATCTTTGAAGGCCATCTTGTCCGGGAGCGGTCCAGAATGGCTTAAGTAAATCGTTAGTCGGCGGCGGCGACGCTGGCTGATCTCTTCTTTGCTTCCGGAGAAGTGACCAGTTCGACGTCAAGGCACAACGACTGCAATTCGCGGATGAGCACGTTGAACGATTCCGGCACGCCGGGCTCGATCGCCGCTTCACCTTTCACGATGGCCTCGTAGATCTTGGTACGGCCATAGACATCGTCAGACTTGGCAGTAAGCAGTTCCTGCAGGATGTAAGCCGCGCCGTAAGCTTCGAGCGCCCAAACTTCCATCTCACCGAAGCGCTGTCCGCCGAACTGCGCTTTGCCGCCCAGCGGTTGCTGGGTGATGAGCGAGTACGGTCCGATGGAGCGCGCGTGGATCTTGTCGTCCACCAAGTGGCTGAGCTTCAACATATAGATGTAGCCGACGGTGACCGGCTGTTCGAACTGGTCGCCTGTCATGCCGTCATAAAGTATGGTCTTGCCGGCAGTGGGAAGGCTGGCTTCGGTGAGAAGGCCTTTGATCTCCTTCTCACTGGAACCGTCAAATACCGGAGTGCCGAAGAAGACGCCTTTCTCCATGCCTTTGGCGACGGCGAACAAGGTCTCGTCGTCAAGCTCATTGATCTTGTCAATGAACGGCGTGCCTTTGAAAATGGCCTTCATCTCTTTGCGGATGGCCTCTTCGCGGCTGTTGTCTTCGAGCATCTTGGTGATGCGCTTGCCGAGCTCGTGGCCGGCCCATCCGAGATGGGTTTCGAGTATCTGGCCCACGTTCATACGGGAAGGCACGCCCAAAGGATTGAGCACGATCTCCATCGGGGTACCGTCCGCGAGGTACGGCATATCTTCTGCCGGCAGGATGCGCGCGATGACGCCCTTGTTACCGTGGCGTCCGGCCATCTTGTCGCCGACCGACAGTTTGCGCTTCATGGCTACATAGACTTTCACGAGCTTGATCACGCCCGGAGGAAGCTCGTCGCCTTTTTGAAGCTTGCCGATCTTCTCGTTGACGATCTTGCGTAGAACGTCGATCTGACGCGAGGTCATCTCTTCGATCTCGTCGATCTGCTCGTTCACGCGAGGATCTTTGTCAGCGTACTTGATGCGCTTAAGGTTCTTGGTGCTGATGCGCTCGATCGCTTCACGGTCAACGATGTTGCCCTTGGACAACAGACGCTTGTTGGTCTTTTCGTCGTGCAGGTCAGCTTGCACTTCCTTGTCACCAAGGATAGCTTCGAGGCGCTTCAGACGTTCGTCGGTGAGGATGCGGATCTCGTCAGCCAGGTTCTTTTCCAGCTTCTCGATCTGCTGACCTTCGATGGCCTTGGCGCGCTCGTCTTTCTCTTGTCCTTTGCGGGAGAAGATCTTGACGTCAACCACGGTGCCTTCGATGCCCGGAGGGCAGGTGAGCGAAGCGTCACGCACGTCACCAGCTTTTTCACCGAAGATGGCGCGAAGCAATTTTTCTTCCGGCGTGAGTTGGGTCTCGCCTTTCGGAGTGACCTTGCCTACGATGATGTCGCCGGCCTTGATACCGGCGCCGATGCGAATGACGCCGCTTTCGTCGAGGTCACGAAGAGCGTTCTCGCTGACGTTGGGAATGTCGCGCGTGATCTCTTCAGGTCCGAGCTTGGTATCGCGCGCTTCGATCTCGAACTCTTCGATGTGTACGGAGGTGTAGTAATCCTCGCGCACCATCTTTTCCGAGATCAGGATAGCGTCTTCAAAGTTGTATCCGCGCCACGGCATGAAAGCGACAAGGACGTTGCGTCCCAGGGCCAACTCGCCTTGGTCGGTGCAAGGACCGTCAGCGATAACCTGGCCTTTGACTACGCGATCGCCCTTCTTCACGATGGGCTTCTGGTTGATGCAAGTGTTCTGGTTGGAACGCTTGAATTTGATCAATTGGTAGATGTCACTGCCGACTTCGCGCGACATCTGCGTGGGGTGATGTTCACCTTCCACGCGCACGATGATGCGTTCAGAGTCAACGGAATCGACCACACCATTACGACGGGCTAGGATGACGGCGCCGGAGTCGCGCGCAGTCACGCCTTCCATACCGGTGCCGACGATCGGCGCTTCCGCGCGGAGCAGCGGCACCGACTGGCGTTGCATGTTTGCACCCATCAGAGCGCGGTTCGCGTCGTCATGCTCGAGGAATGGCACGAGTGATGCGGCGACGGAGACCAACTGCTTGGGGCTGACGTCAACGTAATCGACTTCCGCCTTCGGTACGAGCACAAAGTTGCCGGCTTTACGGGCATTGACGAGGTCGCCGACGATGCGGCCTTTGTCATCCAGCTCAATGTTGGCCTGCGCGATGACGTGCTTGTCCTCTTCCCATGCGGAAAGATAGAAGCTGAACGGCTCCCAATCGATCTGGCGCTTCTTGCGTTCTTTCAGGTCAGCGTTGGCCTTAATGATCTCGTGCTTCTCCACGTGGTCACCCACGCGATAGTCACTGTCACCGGCGTTGAGAACAGTGGCAAAGTCTTGCACGCGGCTGTCTTTCACACGGCGATACGGCGACTCAATGAAGCCGTAGTCGTTGATCCGCGCGTAGCAGCTCAGCGACGAGATGAGCCCGATGTTCGGACCTTCCGGCGTTTCGATGGGGCAAATGCGTCCGTAGTGCGTAGGATGAACGTCACGCACTTCGAATCCTGCGCGCTCACGTGAGAGACCGCCCGGCCCAAGGGCTGAGAGACGGCGCTTGTGCGTGATCTCTGACAGCGGATTGGTCTGGTCCATGAACTGCGAGAGCTGGGAGGAACCGAAGAATTCGCGGATCGCGGCCATGACCGGCTTGGCATTGACCAAGTCGTGCGGCATCGCCGTGGACATCTCCTGGTACACGCTCATCTTTTCCTTGATGGCGCGTTCCATGCGGACGAGACCGATGCGGAACTGGTTCTCCATCAACTCGCCGACCGCTCTGACACGGCGGTTGCCGAGGTGATCGATGTCGTCCACGATGCCGATGTTCTTGCGCAGCTTCAGCAGGTAGCGGATGGTGGCGTAGAAATCTTCCGGCTCGAGCGTGCGGGCGTTGAGATTGTCTCCACCGTCGTTCTTCTCATATAGCTTGATGTTGAACTTCAAGCGGCCCACGCGGCTGAAATCGTACTTGCGCGGATCGAAGAACATGCCGTGGAACAACGCGGTCGCGGTGTCGAGGGTCGGTGGATCGCCAGGACGCAGTTTGCGGTAGATCTCGATCAAAGCTTCCTGTGGAGTCTTGACGGAATCTTTGCGCAGCGTGGTGCTGATGATATTGCCCACGTCGTCGCGTTCCGGGAAGAAGACATGGATCTCAGCGATGTTGGCGTCCAACATCTTGCTGAGTTTGTCTGCGGTAAGCTCTGAGTTGGCTTCGAGCAGCAGATCGCCAGTCTCGGTATCGACGACGTCAGCCGCGATGAATGCGCCTTCGAGGTCAGAGATATCGACTTCGATCTCGCTGATCTTTGATTTTTGTATCTCCTTCAAGACGGAAGGAGTGATCTTGCGGCCGGAGTGAGCGATCTCATCGCCATTCTTGGCTTTGATGGAATGCGCTAGTTTCAAGCCGACCAAGTTCGTGGGCTTCTCGATGCCGGGTTCCAGCGTCCAATAGAGCTTCTTGTTCTTCAGAGCGATACGATCAACGGTGTAGAACGTGCGCAGGATGTCTTCGTCCTGACGCAGGCCGAGGGCGCGCAGGAAGATGGTGCCGAGGAACTTGCGCTTGCGGTCGATGCGGACGTACAGAACATTCTTGGTGTCGTACTCGAACTCGACCCACGAACCGCGGTAGGGAATGATCTTGCCGAGGAAGTAAGTACGCGACTGCGTCTCAAAGAAGACGCCGGGCGAGCGGTGCAACTGGCTGACGATGACACGCTCGGTGCCGTTCACGATGAACGTGCCGTTCTGCGTCATGAGTGGAACGTCGCCGAAGAATACTTCCTGCTCTTTGATATCGCGGATCGACTTGGCGCCGGTCTCGGCGTCTTTGTCATAGATAGTGAGCCGAATAGTGACCTTGAGCGGAGCGGAGTAGGTCATGCCGCGCTCTTCGCACTCGTTCACGTCATATTTGAGTTGCAGGCCGACCGGGTCACCGCACTTCTGGCAGAAGTCAGGAGTGTTGGCGTTGTACGTGCCGCACTTGGAGCAGAGCACATCGCCGGGGTGGAACGGATCGGTGATGACGGTGTTGCCGCAGGATTTGCAAGTGGTACGCAGGTGATGCAGACCCTTGAGGTGTCCGCATTTGCACTCCCAGTTGCCGATGGCGTAGTCAACGAACTCGAGCTGTGAGACGTTGCGGAAGTCGGTGATGGGAAAAACGGATTGGAATACAGCCTGCAGTCCATTGTCTTCGCGCTCGCTCGGCAGCTTGTCCATCTGCAGGAAGCGGTCATAGGAACGCTTCTGCACTTCGATCAGGTTGGGGATCTGGATGGTGGCCGGGATCTTGCTGAAGTCGAGACGATGACGGAATGCGCTGATCTTGTTCGGCATGAATACTCCTAAATTGTCTGGTGGGCCCTATATAGATGTTAGGGACCCAGTTACCGGTGCGACTGCGGCCAATGCGTTAATGCCTTAGTCCTTCCGGGTACATCCCGCCGTTACGGCTTTGGGCTCGATCTTCCGGCAGGCGTTGAAGACCGAACTAAATCTCTTCCGCTTACTACTCGAACGCTCAAAAGGAACTGAAATTGCCTTCTTGCGTTCCACAACTACTTGCTGCTTTAATGCGTCCACGTTGTTCCAAGGGGTCCGTCTGACGACTTCACCCTCGCGCTTTGTTCGCGCTATTTCGGCGCTCACTCCGCGCTCACCCGGCAGCAGGAACTTGCATCTATGTTCTTGCAGCATGCGTTTTAGCCGCTAAAATGCTGAAGACACGAAACACCCGCAGGGACAAGAATCCCCGCAAGCGTCGACTCGATGACTTCGGGCCGCATCTTCAATAAATTTTTCTTTCCCGCGCTAGTCTTCAGGCGAAGTTCCCTAATAAAGGCTAAGTCGCGTTCAATCTTGGTTCGAACCCTGTGAGGGTTGCACCAGGACCGGACTGCTGGCGGCGTGTCGCCACGCCGCCTATCTGTCCTCTGTAGTACGTGAGAAGAAAGAACTACTTCACTTCGACGGTCGCGCCGGCGTCAGCGAACTTCTTCTTGATGGTCTCGGCCTCTTCCTTGGTCACGCCCTCTTTGATGTTCTTGGGGGCGCCATCGACCAGGTCCTTGGCTTCTTTCAAGCCCAGGCTGGTGACTTCGCGGACGGCCTTGATGACTTCGATCTTCTTCGCGCCGACATCCTTGAGGATGACGGTGAACTCGGTCTGGGCTTCCGCCGGGGCCGCGCCTGCTGCCGCGCCTGCTCCGCCGCCCACCATCATCACCGGGGCTGCTGCCGCCGCTGACACGCCGAGGGTCTCTTCCAGTTCCTTCACGAGCTTTGCCGCGTCGAGAAGGCTGAGGTTAACGATCTGTTCTTTGATCTGCTGCAGGTCTGCCATGTCTGTTCTCCATTACTAAATTTTTAGTGCTGCTTGAGCGTTGATTCCAGGTTCCGCGCTTCGCGCTTCACCTCGGACTTTGCTCGCGCTATCTCGGCGCTCGCTCCGTCCTCACCTACCCTGTCCCCAGGTTTCCAGTGCGGGCTCATCACCAGACCGTGACTTCCGCATCCCCTCGGGACTCTTACTAAATCCGTTTATGCCTGAGCCGCCGCTTCCGGCGCTGCTTCGGCGGCGGGTGCTGCAGCTTCGTTTGATCCGGAGCCCGCTTCGCCACCTTTGAACTTTTTCTTCTCGACGCCTTGGCCGATCACGACTGCGACATCGCGTCCGACGGCATTCATCACTGTGACCAAACGTTGTGACGGCGCGCTGATCAGGAAGAGCAACTTCGAGTACAACTCTTCCTTCGACGGCATAGTGGCCAGCGCAGCAACTTCTTTCGCAGTGGCCGTCTTGCCTTCCACGACGCCGCCCTTCACG
>JAICWB010000260.1 GCA_025935035.1 Terriglobales bacterium | reverse complement strand
TTCATGCACAGCGCGTGCACAAGAAACGCGGTGACAGCGATCACGATGATCTTCGTAACGCTGATGGATCCGAAGCTGACGGCTAGCGGCGGCATCATGGCCAGCGGAACTCCCAGATAAGGCACCAGGCTCACGAATCCGCTGATGACGCCGATCACCAGAAAGTTCGGCACGCCGATCCGCCACCAGACCAATATGAACGCCCCGGCCATCACTGCGCCCACGATCAAGTTTCCGACAATGAATCCGCGCACCATGCCCGAAATGCGTGCCAACGCACGGTTCGCCGCCCGTTGGTCTTCTGCCTTGAACATGCGCACCAGCGACCGACGCATGTGTTCGCTCCAGGTCAGTCCGAAATAAGCCAGGACCAGGACGAAGGTGAATTCCAGAAATCCTTCACTGATGGAGCTCGCCACCGCTGAGGCAGAATCCCACCCCGGCGTAACGTTTTGCACCTTCACGGCATTTTTATCCTGCGCCTGGTCCGGGGCTACAGCCTGCTTGGCCTTCTCGAATTTTTGCGACTGCTCCCGCACCTTGCCTATGGTGGATTTGATCTTTTGCGAGTACTGCGGCAGGTCTTTCACGAAGTCGGCAACCTTCACATAGGAAAGGTAGCCCAGTCCCCATAGGCCGGCCGTCAATGCGAACATCACGATGAAGGCTCCCACGCTTCGTGGAAGCTTTATCCGCTCAAGAGCCCGCACCGCGGGATCCACGAGCACACCCACCAATAGCGCGCAGACCATTGGAACCAGCACTTGTTTGCCGAAATAGCAGATTGCCCCCAACGCCGCAAGCGCAATGACTTTTTGCGCCATGTTGCTCGACGGATTCAGCGGCAGCAATACCGCTTCGCCGTTCTCGCCGACTACGGCCACCGCCTCAGCGTCCGGCGGGATGTGCGCGGTGACCGGCTTTTCCGGCGGCTTGGCGGAAGCGTTATCCGGCAGAATAATGCCCGAACTTGACCCCTCGCCTGCATCGCCACTGCGCCGCTTCGGAACCACCTTCAATCCCGGATTGTCTGGACTCGATTTGCGCCTGTCTTCAGCCATGACTGGCTATAAGATGCGCGCCTATAATTACGGTGTGTCTCACGTCATTCATTCAGACGATGCAACCCAAAGTCGCGCGCCGGGGCGCCTGCTAGCCCTCGACCTTGGCTCCCGACGTATCGGTTTGGCCGTCTCAGACGCTTTGGGCGTGACGGCACAACCGCTTGAGACTCTGCACCGCACCACCAAGCGCGCCGACTTCGCCGAACTCAAAAACCTCATCCAGCAGTACAGCATCACCGAGATCGTGCTCGGCCATCCTTTAAATATGTCTGGCGACCCCGGCCCGCAAGCTATCAAGGTTGCAGCTTTCGCGGAAGAACTCCGTTCGCGCTATGGCCTGCCGGTTCACCTCTGGGACGAACGTCTTACCAGCGCCGAAGCTCACCGCATCCTTGACGATTCCGGCCACTCCAAAGACCGCTTCGCCCGAAAAGGCAAAGTGGACCGCATCGCCGCCGTGCTCATATTGCAATCTTTTATGGAATCCCGCTCCCACTAGCTAAATCCTGAGCGTCGCGCTCTTTGAAGTCGAAGGACAATGCCTTTGGTTTTGTTTCTCTTGCGGCCATAAAAGCACTACAACTTCTATAATTCTCTTGCGTGAAAAAACTCTTCGCTTGGTTCATCCTCATCTGCGTCGCCATCGCGGGTTGGCTCTTCTTCTCGCTCGCCGTCCCACCCGGCGCCGCCTCGCAACAACTGGTTGAACTCAAGCCCCACACCAACACGCGACAGATCGCCGCAACGCTGGAAAAAGTAGGCGCCATCCGCAGTGCCAACGCTTTTTTGCTCTATCACTACACCCTCGGGCGCCGCATCCTCAAAGCCGGTGAATACGATTTCTCCAAGCCCGCCTCCACCATCGCCGTTTACAACCGCATCGCGCGTGGAGAAGTTGCTTCGCATGGCATCGTGATCCCGGAGGGCTTCAACATGTTTGACGTCGCGAATGCCCTCGACGAGTCCGGCGTCTGCAAAAAAGCCGCTTTCCTCGACTACGTCCGCACAGACGTGTCGCTCATCGCAGATCTCGATCCTGAAGCACGCACCCTCGAAGGCTACCTCTTTCCTGACACTTACAACTTCAGTGTCTCGCAGACCCCTCACGATATCGCCGCCATCATGGTGAAACGTTTTCGTCAGGAAGCAGCCAAGATCGGATTGAAAGACAACATACACCGCACCGTCACACTGGCCAGCATCGTCGAAAAAGAGACGCGGCTCGATTCCGAACGTCCCCTAGTTGCCGGTGTCTTTGAGAACCGCATTGCACAGCACATCGGCTTGGCCACCGACCCAACCGTCATCTACGCGTCGCTTTTGCGCGGTAAGTTCGATGGCACCATTCGCCAATCAGACCTGCAACTGGATTCCCCTTACAACACCTACAAATACGCAGGCCTTCCCCCCGGTCCCATCTCTAATCCGGGTATCACCGCTCTCCAAGCCGCAATGCATCCCAAGCCGACTGACTATCTGTACTTCGTCGCCAACAACGCCGGCGGACACACCTTCGCCCGGACTATTGAAGAGCACAACCACAACGTTGCCGAGTACCGAAAAGGTCACATCACCGGCCCGGCGGCGAATGGCGGAAAGCGTTAGCCAACCCGTATACTGAAGGGTCGTATCTTTTTATATCTAGGACTTGGATTTTGTTAGAGAGAGTTCGTCTAGTCGCACTTTTAACGCTCGTGACTTTGCCGCTGTCCGGATGTTTTTTCCGGTCGCATCGCGTCACGAAGTCTGTTTTCGTCGGCCAGCTTAAACAGGCCACGCTCAACGAGCTTATCCAGAAAGTCAATAATGACGCCGCCAAGATCAAGACCCTCCAGCTTACGGTGGACATCGACACCAGCGTAGGCGGCTCGAAGACCGGCAAAGTAACCGAATACAAAGAGATTCGAGGCTACATACTCCTGCGTAAGCCCGGCAATCTGCGCATGCAGGGCCTCCTGCCTGTCGTCCACAACAGGGCTTTTGACATGGTCAGCGACGGCGAACATTTTCGCCTTAGTGTTCCGCCCAAGAATCGTTTCGTGATTGGCTCTCAAGAGGTATTGAACCCCTCTGATAAGCCTTTCGAGAATCTGCGCCCGCGTCAGATCTATGACACGCTGATCGTTGATGCGATTGATACCAAGAATGACCTGGCGGTACTGGAAGCGGGCGAGGTCTTGGTGCAAGACCCTAAGCACCATGAGGTTTCTGAGCCCAATTACATTATGACTATCATCCATGCTGACAAGAAGACGTCGCCGTGGATCGAGCGCAAGATCTACTTCAGCCGTGAAGACCTCTCGGTGCAGAAACAAGTGCTCTTTGACCGCGAAGGCAATGCCGCCACCGTGGGCACGTACAACAATTACTCCATGGAGTCGGGCGTGATGCTGCCGCACCTGATCACGATCGACCGGCCACAAGAGCAGTACACGCTGCAACTCGGTGTGGTGAAAGCGCTGGTCAATGTGACCATCACCGACGAACAATTCCAGTTGCCCCGCCCCGAAGGGTCAGAACTCCAGATCATGGATAATGTGACGCCGGATCAATCAATCCTAGGGCCACCGCCGAAGAGCCAACATTTCCGCTAGCCTGAAGTCAATCCTTCTTCTATCTGTCCTTGATCCGCGGTTAAAGGGTTTTGCTCTTCGCTGTTAGAATCGAACTGCGCATGAACAAGATGATCGTCGCCAACTTGGTGCATCGGCCCATACGGTCGCTGATCAGCATCACCGCCATCGCGGTGGAAGTCACGCTGATCCTCGTCATCGTCGGCCTGTCGATGGGCATCTTGAATGACAATAAAGCGCGCACCGCCGGCATCGGCGCAGACGTCATGGTGCGTCCGCCAGGCTCGCAGAACGTTGTGAGTTTGAGCGGCGCTCCGGTCTCTATCAAAGTTGCCGACATTCTGCGCAAAATGCCGCACACGGTCGCCGTCGCCCCGGTCATCACGCA
>JAICWB010000331.1 GCA_025935035.1 Terriglobales bacterium | reverse complement strand
TCCTCCGGATGACAAAACAGTATAACGGAATTGTGCGCCGGGAGGTCAGGTGGAGCAATGGACATCGCCAGGAACGGTCACGCGCCTGCAATGGTAAGGCCGTCGATGCGGATGGTGGGAGACGCCAGAGCTGAGCGGAACTCAAGATCACTGCCAATGGCGGGAATGTTCTTGAACATGTCTTTCAAGTTTCCCGCAATGGTGATCTCTTCCACCGGATAAGTCAGCTCGCCGTTCTCGATCCAAATGCCGTTGACACCGCGAGAGAAGTCGCCCGTCACCAGGCTGACGCTGGAGCCGAGGAAGCCTGTCACATACAGACCTTGCTTCACATCTTTGATCATGTTCTCCGGCGACTGCGTGCCGGGCTGCAAGAAGAAATTGCCCGCGCCGATGCCCGGAGTTCCCGCAAGTCCGCGATATGCGTTTCCCGTAGTCTGCATTCCGAGTTTGCGCGCCGTGTAGGTGTTCAGCAAATATGATTTGAGGATTCCGCGCTCGACCACGACCGTTCGCCGCGTCGGCACGCCTTCAGAATCGAACGGCGAGCTGCCAAAGCCTCCAACCATGGTGCCGTCATCGATGATGGTGATGTTCTCGCCCGCGATCTGCTCACCGAGCTTGCCTTCAAAAAATGAGCTGCCGCGATAGATAGCGTCGCCGTTGGCGCCTTCAAAGAAGTATTCAACGATGGCTTGCGCGGTCTGCTGATCGAAGATGACGGGAACTTTGGTGGTAGCTATCTTGCGCGCACCTAATCTGCGGATAGTTCTCCGCGCGGCTTCGCGGCCAATGCTTTCCGGCGATTCGAGTTTGGTGATAGTGCGGGCAGCGGAATCCCATCCATCGCGCTGCATGCCGCTATCGTCAATGGCGATAGGGATCGCCACCATGGAGCAGAAGGAGCGTTGGTAGTCACCAACGAAGCCGAGCGAATTGGCAAGGACTTTGCGTCCGGTAGCGGCGTCAAAACCTGCGCCATCAGAGTTCTGTATGCGCGCGTCATAATCCATCGCTGCTTTTTCCGCGCGCCGCGCATACTCGATGCGTTCCGCCGCGGGCAACGAATAGACGTCTTCGTAATAGAGGTCAAGGTCAGTGCTGATCTGGCCGAACTGCGAAGCGTCTGGCAATCCGCTGAACGGATCTTCCGAAGTCACGCGCGCCAGTTGGATCGCGCCTGAGACGAGATGCTCGATGCCTTGACGGGAGAAATCGCTGGTGTAAGTGTTCGCTGCGCGTTGTCCGATGAATACGCGAAGGCCTAACGCGCGTGCGCCCGCTTCTTTCAAGGTCTCCACTTGTCCGAGACGCACCATGGTAGAGAACTCGCTACCTTCGCGGACCACAGCTTCGGCGGCGCTGGCACCGGCGGCCATGGCGCGCTTTACGACGTCGGCCGCGATCTCGCGCAAGTCAGTCTCGCTTTTGATCCCCGAATCAGTCGCCACCCGCGCCCGCTTTCTTCGCCGCTTCGTTATAGCGAGTATGGCTCTCCAGAATGACCTGTTGCGCGGCGCTTACGTCGTGCCATCCTTTCATGATGGCACGTTTGCCTTCCAAGTCTTTGTAAGTGCCGAAGAAGTGGCTGATCTCCAGAAGTTGATGCGAGTAGATCTCTTCGTAGTTCGTAACTTCTTTGTAGCGCGGATCGCTGCTGATCACTCCCAGTATCTTTTCGTCCTTCACGCCCTGATCCACCATCTCGAGCAGGCCGATGGGGCGCACTTGCATCAGGCATCCAGTGAATGTGGGAGCATCCACGAGGACAAGCACATCCAGCGGGTCGCCATCCTGGCTGAGCGTGCGCGGAATGAATCCGTAATCGCCGGGATAATGAACGGGGGAATGAAGCGTGCGGTCGAGGCGGAAGATGTCCAGCTTCTTGTCGTACTCGTACTTGTTCACGCCGCCGGCGGGAATCTCAATCACAGCGTTGACGACGCGCGGAGCTTCCTCGCCGAGGGGAAGTTGAAGGTAGTTTTGCATTCTTTCTTAATACTCCAGAGCATCGGGGTTTGCTCTTTTTTTTCCGTCAAAATAATCACTTAAAGAACAACCAGAGAACCCTTTATGGTGCTCGAAATGGGCTTCGGAATGCCGTTCGCCAGCCCTGTGAGGCCGGACTTTGGCGTGACACTCTGCGCAACGGAATGTGTCGTCAGTGAGACGGACTGCAATCGCGACTTCAATCGGCTGCCAGCCCATCTTGCCATCTTTGTATTTTCTGATTTCTGCGACAGTAGCTAATGGCAATTTTCTATCCTTGCGCGGTTCCGCCAACAGTGATGCTATCGACTTTCAGAGTAGGAATACCGACGCCTACGGGAACGCTCTGCCCGTCTTTACCGCAAGTGCCTACACCTTCATCGAGCGCCAGATCATGGCCCACCATGGAAACGCGGGTGAGCACGTCTGGCCCATTGCCGATCAACGTGGCGTTGCGCACCGGTGCGGTGATCTTGCCGTCTTCAATCAAATACGCTTCTGACGCGGAGAAGACGAACTTTCCATTGGTGATG
>JAICWB010000136.1 GCA_025935035.1 Terriglobales bacterium | reverse complement strand
TGGTACGTAGCGCGGCGGCTTTACGGCAATGGCGGTGGATACGTCGCCCTATCCTTATATTGCTTCTCGCCTGCCATGGTGCTGCGCGGATCCACGATACAGGAGCAGAGCCTGGCTACGTGGGGAGTCTTCGGCATCATCTTCACCGGCATCGCCATCTCGCACAATCTTTATGCGCCGTGGAAGAAATGGCGCTATCGCACTCTGCTGTTCAGCCTGGCCGTAGCCATGGCTGTCTCATCGCATCCGGCGGCGATCCTGATTTTGCCGGTCACTCTGGCGCTTATGTTGTACCTGGCTCCGGGGAGGCGCTGGGCTTCCATCTTGGTTTTGGTCATCGCTACGGTGATCGGCGGAGCGCTAACATTTGCTGCCTACGGATTCCGCGCCGGCGCAATGTTTGATGGCATCGACCTGCGACAGTGGGTGCGCTATACCCCGCAAGGAGCACAGCAGGTGCTGCTCGATCCCCGGAATTTCTTCGAGAGGTTCAATCCCGGTGTGCTGTTGCTGTTGCTCATCGCGCTGCTGACTTACTTCATCTGGAAGCGCACGCGATATTTCGGGAACACTGCTCCGTTACTGATCGCCACAGGCATGCTCTACTACGCATTGGTGAGCCCTGCCGCACTGATCGCATCAGTCTGGGCCTTGCCAATCATTTTTGTATTTATCGGCGGGATTTGGGCAGACTTATTGGAGACGCGATACCGAATGTGGATCGGCGGAGTCTTGATATTGCTGCTGGTAGAGAACGCCTACTACTGTCTGACCATCGTGCAGAACCACTTGTCGTAGCCGGAGCAGAAGTTTGTTGATGCGCGCCAAACCGCTCGTACAGATTGGCCGAATCCTGCTGGCGGCGGCGTTCGCTCTTCTCTGGTGGATGCAAAGTTGCGAGCCGGGCATGAATCCCGTCTATGCGCCTATCAGCCTATATGCGCGCTTGCGGCACGGTTGGATGCTCGGCTTGGCGCTGCTGCTTATGGCGGCGGCGATTGCCGCTTTTTCCTGCGCGTATAGATCATTGTTCGCGAAAAACAATGGGGCTAAGCCGCTTCTGTTGCTCAGCGCCGCCATCGTGCTGGCGGCTTTGTTTCGCGCGCACACCTACTTTCCTTGGGAGGGGCCTCCGACGGCGGTCGGCACCTTGCATATGCTTTTTGGTGTCTCTGGATTTTTGCTCTTTGCCTATTCAGCATTTGTGATCTCCCTCGAGCGACAGCGCCGGGTCCTTAAAATACTCACCGCTGTGTTCTTTGCGGCATCGGCTTTTACATGTGCAGAGGCTGGAATGACATTGCTCATCCATCAGAAGCCGCAGTATCTGGGGCTGGAAGAGCGAATGATCATGTTGGTCGCGTTCGTCTGGTTTTACGTGCTGTTCCCCCTGGGCCTCCCCGGGGATTGAACTCAGGCCAGCCTCGCTCGTCTTCAAGCTCTGCATAAAACATCTTTGCCCCGCGCGCTGAATCAAGCATAATCACTTGCCGTATCGGCAGGAACCCTGCGCTTTAAGGAGCGGTCTCATGCACGCAACAATGGAAATGTTGAAAGAAGTGAAGCTGTTTGAATTGATGGACGACATTGAGCGTGAAGCCCTGTGCGGCCTGATGGAAACGCAGCATTTCAATAAAGGGCAGACCGTTTTCGCCGCTGGCGACGCGGGCGACACCGTGTACATCGTGCGCTCGGGCAACGTGCAGGTTTATATCGAGAATTACGAAGGCCAGAAGATCATCCTCCGCGAGAACATGCAGGGCGACGTCTTCGGTGATATCTCGCTGCTGGATGGCGGCGCGCGTACCGCCACAGCCGTAGCCGTGGAGGAGAGCGAAACACTGTCGCTCGACAGAGATCAACTGCTGGCGCTCATCACGAAGTATCCCCATTCGGGACTCGATCTGTTGACCGTGATGGGCCGCCGTCTGCGTGCGACGAATGAACTGCTGCGTACGCAAGTTTCCCGCAACGTGAATGAAGAGATCGAGGATGTGTTGACCTTCGGGCAGCGCATCGCGGACAAAGTTGCGGCCTTTGGCGGCTCGTGGACTTTCATCATCGCCTTCGCCGTCTTCCTATTCATATGGATGGCCATCAACAGCTACGCCCTGCATGAAGCCTTGAAGATGAAATCAAAGCCGTTTGATGAATATCCGTTCATCCTTTTGAACCTCATGCTCTCGACATTGGCCGCACTGCAGGCGCCGGTGATCATGATGTCGCAGAACCGCCAGGCGACGAAGGACCGCATGCAGGCTGACCAGGACTATCAGGTGAACCTGAAAGCGGAACTCGAAGTAGCTCAATTGCATAGCAAGGTGGACCGCATCTACGAGACCATGCAAGCGCAGTTCGCCAAGGCGGAAAAGAAGAACGCCGCCGTATAAATGTGGTCTTCGCACGTCACCCGATAGAATAGTGCGGTGAATCCGCACCTCGACGACACCATAGTTGCCGTATCCACTCCGGCCGGCCGCGGAGGCATCGGCGTGGTGCGCCTCGCGGGCGAGAAGGCGGCCGCGATCGCGCGGCAATTAGTGCGGACGCCAGCAGGTAAAGACATAGAACTTCAGGCGGGAAGGGCTAGTTTCGCTATCATCATCGACGGCGAATCCGGCGAACGCATTGACGAAGCCGTTATCACCTATTTTCAAGCACCACATTCTTATACCGGCGAAGATATTGTAGAGATATCCGCCCATGGCTCGCCGGTCATTCTGCGTCACATCCTTGAGCAAGCGATGAACAGAGGCGCACGACTGGCCGAGCCTGGTGAATTCACCATGCGCGCTTTCTTAAGCGGGCGCATCGACCTGACGCAGGCCGAAGCGGTGCGCGACCTTATCGATTCGCAAACGCTCTTCCAGGCGAAAGCCGCAGCGCAACAACTGAACGGCGCGCTCTCAAAGCGGGTGCAACCCATCAAGGCTGCGCTGATGAATCTCATAGCCACGCTCGAAGCGGGAGTGGACTTCGCGGAAGACGACGTCGCTGTGCTGGCGAATGACGAGATCATCCAGCGCATCGACCCGTTGATCGAATCTCTGGAAAAGCTGACACGATCAATAAGCTATGGAAAGCTGGTGCATGAAGGCGTGACGCTGGCCATTGTGGGGCGGCCCAACGTCGGCAAATCCAGCCTGTTCAATCGGCTGGTGGAGCGCGACCACGCCATTGTGACCGCGACACCCGGCACTACGCGCGATTTAGTGGCCGAAACAGTTTCGCTGGGCGGCATTCCGGTGAAACTCATTGACACTGCTGGATTGCGCGAATCGCAAGATGAGGCGGAGAAGATCGGAATAGAGAAATCCTACGCCGCCTTGGCCGATGCAGACATAGTTCTAGCCGTCGCCGATGCTAGCGCCGCCGACTCTTGCAAAAAACCCTGGGACAGCGCGCTCAAGGCGAGGGCAAACGTGATCTTCGTGGATAACAAGATAGATCTGTTGCGCGAGGGTTCACAGTCTGCGGAAAAAACAGCACGCTCAGGCCACGTTCAAACATCTGCCCTGCGCGACCAAGGGATCAAAGAACTCCGCGAGAAGATAATCCAAATGCTCAGCGGAGAAACATCGCAACACGAGCCAGGATTTCTCACCAACGAACGCCAATTTCAATCCACCAAAGACGCGCTCGATGCCATGCAGACGGCGCGCGACGCTGTCCGCAACCGCTTGCCGCATGAGGTGTTGCTCTTAGACCTGTACGCGGGACTTAAGGCGTTAGACTCACTCACCGGACAGACCTCCACCGACGATATCCTGCAATTGATCTTTGCAGGCTTCTGTATCGGCAAATAAGAGAGCAACGAAAGTTGTGCAAAAATGTAAAACCATATTTCCCCCGCTAAAACACTACGCTTTTACGTAGGCGAGAGTAGCTGGAATCGGCAAAAGTTTATTGAAATTGCTGGTACAAGAGTGTGCTTTGAGGTAAAGTTCCAACCGAAAAACAATCGCAAAAAGTGTTTTATTTGGCTTGATAGTTGCATAGTGTTTTGTGCCCCACCTAAAAATTCAGGAGCTTAAAGAAGATGTCGCAATCACGATTTCTAAGAACCATGAGTGCGCTTGTCGTAGTCCTTTTGGGACTCGCGATGGCATGCAGCACACTCATGGCGCAGTCCACCACCTCTGGCGCGATCAGCGGAACTGTCACCGACTCCACTGGAGCTGTGATCCCTGGCGCTCAGGTAGATGTTAAGAGTCTCGCAACGAATGACGTCACGCCTGCCAAGGCAGACGAGGCTGGGCGCTACCGCGCCGTCAACCTGACGCCTGGCAAGTACGAGGTGAAGGTGACTTCAGGCAACTTCGCCGCATACCGTGCCACTGTCACAGTCGAAGTCGGCCGTATCACTGACGTTGACGCGAAGCTCGCCCCAAGCGGCAGCTCCGAGACGGTTGATGTGAAAGACGAAGCTCCAGTAATCAACACTGAGCACCAGGACTTCGCCAACAACGTTGACCAGACGCAGATCCAGAACCTTCCTATCAACGGACGCCGCTGGTCGAACTATGCATTGCTGACCCCGAGCGCGAACCCGGATGGCACCTTCGGATTGATCAGCTTCCGCGGCATCTCCGGCCTGTTGAACAACAACACCGTTGACGGTGGCGACAACAATCAAAACTTCTACGGTGAAGAGCGCGGACGCACCCGCTTGAGCTATTCCACCAGCCAAGACGCTGTGCAGGAATTCCAGGTAAACACCTCGAACTATTCCGCCGAATACGGCCGTTCCGCTGGTGGCGCAGTCAACACTGTGACCAAGAGCGGCAGCAACAATCTTCACGGCAGCGGTTATTACTACAACCGCAACAGCGCAGTCGGAGCCACCAACCCTAGCACCACGCTGAACGGCGCTCCCTTCAAGCCGCAAGATGTGCGCCAGCAATTCGGCGCAACCATCGGTGGACCTATCGTAAAGGACAAGATCTTCTACTTCTTTAATTACGATCAGCAGAAGCGTAAATTCCCCGGCGATGCGATTCCGTTCACCGGAAACAACTCTTATTCAGCGACTCCGTACGTTGTAGCGGCGCCAGTTGTGGCCTGCCCGGCTCCGAACGCGCAATTCCCGGGCAGCTACAACCTTGGAAACATGATCTTCTGCCGCTTCGGTAGCGTCGCTGCTGGACAGGCCGCTTCCAACGCTGGGTCCGCTTTCTTCACCAGCCTGTTGGGCGCCAATGCCCGCAAGGGTGACCAGCTCCTGTTCTTCCCCAAGGTGGATTGGAAAGTCGGCGGCGGAAACTGGGCGACCAGCTACAACTGGTTGAACTGGACCTCACCGTTCGGCATTCAGACCCAGCCCACCAACACCATTGCGAAAGACCAATTCGGTGACGATCTGGTCATCTCGCGCTCCTTGAACTCCATCTACAACCGTGCGGCCGGCAACAACGCTGCGTTCGAAGCGAAGTTCCACTGGAGCATGGAAAACCTGAGCGGCGATTTTGACCAGGCGTTGCCTGGGCAAGCCATGGCCGCCGGCGTGACCGGCACTCACGTTGTGGGAGCCTCAATCACCAACTGGCTGAACATCGGTACGCAGAGCTACTTACCGCGCCCTGCCAACCCGCAGGAAGACCAATACCAGTACGGCGGAAACTACCTCTTCACCAAGGGCAAGCACACCATCAAGATCGGTGGCGAGTTCCTGCACCAGAATGAAGAAGTACAGTCGTTGAGCCAGGCATACGGCACGTTCAGCTACACCGGCACTCCGGCGTATGCCAACTTTCTGGCGGATGCATTTAACGCTGCCAACAATGATTTCAGTGGAAGCGGAGTGAAGCGTTGCGGTACTGTCGCCGCACCGGCACCTTGCTATTCCAACCTCTTCCAGAGTATTGGTACTCTGGGTTTCCACTTCAATACCTCTGACACGTCAGCCTACATTCAGGATGACTACCGCATCTTCCCGCGGTTGAACTTGAACCTTGGCCTGCGTTACGAGTTCGAAGGGTTCCCCGAAGCACAATTCGTGAATCCTTTGGCGCCGCAGACCAGCGTTCGTCCTTCTGACAAGAACAACTTCGGACCGCGCATCGGCTTTGCCTATGACGTGCTTGGCACCGGCAAATTGGTGGCCCGTGGTGGCTGGGGCATGTACTATGGCCGCGTCATCAATTCCACCATTGCCGCTGCCATCACCAACACCGGCGTCGCGGCAGCGCAGCCGAACTTCACGATTGCTCCTACGGCCACCAGCCCGATATATGGAACGCTGGCCACCAGTGCTACCGCGGGAACGCCTCCTAGCATCGCGTACTTCTCTCATGACATGCAGAACCCAAAGGTCTATGAGTCAGACGCGATCGTGGAATACGAAGTCATCAAGAACACTGTGGTCTCTGCCTCCTACATGAACAGCATGGGACGCGGCTTGATCGACTTCCTTGACACCAACCTGCCTGCAATCCAGGGAACCAACACCTTCACCCGTCCGGACGGTACCAGCTTCACGGTTCCGACCTACGGAACTAACGCTCGCCCCAACACAAACTTCAGCCAGATGACGCTCATCAACAACAGCGTGAACTCAGACTACAACGCTTTCGTGGCCCAAGTCACCCGCAAGATGACCGGAAGTTGGTCATTGCAGTCGAGCTACACCTATTCCAAGGCTACTGACAATGGCCAGGGTTCGGTGACCTTCTCGACCGGCAACAATGCCCTTGATCCGAACAACCCGAATGGTGAGTTCGGTCGTTCCACTTTCGACGTTCCGCACAAATTCATCTTCACTTCCGTGTGGTCGCCGAACTACTTCAAAGACCAAAAGAATGTGGCCCACTACATCCTGGACGGATGGACTATGGCTCCGATCGTGAACCTGTCCTCCGGCTTTGACTTCACCGGCACCATTAGCGGCAACTTGCCGTCAACGGTTCCAAGCGGTGGCGGTGCTCCTGCGGCCAACTGCTCCAGCACGCACAACAGCGGCATCAACTGCGCTGTGCCGGGAACCAACCGTCCGGCTGATGTGGAAAAGAACACCTTCCGCTCGCCCGGCCGTTACACCACCGACTACCGCATGTCACGCACGTTTGACCTGACGGAACGTTACAAGTTCGAATTCATCGCTGAAGCGTTCAACCTGTTTAATCATCCGAACGTTTCCGGCATGAATTCGGGTGAGTTCAGCTTGGGAACCTGCACCGGCAACGTGGCGCAGAACAACCTGAGCTGCGCTCTGACCGCCCAGAGCAATTTCAATACCCCGTCCACCTTGGATGGCGGTACGAACCTGGCGCAGCGTCAGATCCAGTTCGCCATCCGTCTCAAGTTCTAAGAGCGGACCGCTGCAAACTAAAGGCCCGATGCCTAAGCATCGGGCCTTATTTTTTCTGCTATCGGATGGCTACTTGGGTGAGAGTTCCCGCTTCACTGTCTCGCTTACAACTTTGCCGTCCACACGTGTGCCGCTGGCCGCAAACTTTGCCATGGTGCCTTTCATTACGGTGCCCATGTCTTTGATAGTGGGCGCACCCATCTCAGCGATGACGGCGCGTACCGTCGCCGTGATCTCTTCCTCGCCTGCAGATTGCGGCATATAGCCTTCGATGATCTTTATCTCGGCAGTCTCTTTGTCGGCGAGCTCCTGGCGTCCGCCCTTGGTGAACTGTTCCACCGAATCTTTGCGCTGCTTGATCATGGTGCCCAGGATCTGGATAGTCT
>JAICWB010000217.1 GCA_025935035.1 Terriglobales bacterium | reverse complement strand
ACTATTGTGCGTCTTGCTGGTGCAGCCTACGGGAACGATAAAGGTGCATGCGCTGGCGTCTGCACCGGTCTGGGCATTTTTTGGGGGCACATTAGGCGCGTTCTTTATTGTGATGACCATCTATGGAGTGCCGCGCGTGGGTGCTGCCGTATGGTTGAGCGCGGCGGTGCTTGGTCAGGTGGCATTCTCATTGGTTGCCGACCATTTTGGATTCTTTGGTGTGAATGTGCATCCGATCACGCTGCCTAGGCTGGCCGGAATCTTGTTGGTGATTGTGGGAGTTGTGATGGTAAGGATGTTTTGAATAATGGTTGCGTATTACAAGCCGTATTTCTTGCGTTTCTCTAATAACGTTTTTCTTGTGATGCCGAGGATATCGGCAGCTTTTGATTTTTTGCCGCGGGTGTAATCCAAGATCTCCGCAATGTAATCGCGCTCCAACTCTTCCAAAGTTTGTTTCGATTGAGGGACGGCGGATGCGTTGCGCACGTTACGCGGCAAGTCGTCGAACGTGATCTGCGATTGCGATGCCGGCAATGTGACGACAGCGCGTTCGAGCATGTTGCGCAGTTCGCGGACGTTACCCGGGAAGGAATATGCGGAAAGAGCGGCGCGTGCATCCGGCGCCAGGCGCAGTTGCGGGCGGCCATGCGTGTCACTGATCTGCATTAGCAGATTTGTGGCGATAGCGCCGATGTCATCTGTGCGCTCGCGCAACGGCGGAACCTCAAGCGGGACTACATTCAAACGGAAGAAAAGGTCTTCACGAAAAGCGCGCGCCGCTACTGCGGCGGCCAGATCGACATTGCTCAGCGCGATTATCCGAGCGGAGACGCGAACCGGTTTTGTGCCGCCGAGGCGATCAAATGTGCGATCTTCGATCACGCGCAGAAGCTTAGCCTGCATGGCGAGCGAGAGGGAAGCTACACCGTCGAGCACCAGCGTGCCATTGCCGGCCAGTTCGAAGCGTCCACGTTTCATTTGGCTCGCGCCGGTGAAGGCGCCTCGTTCGAACCCAAAGAGTTCACTTTCGAGTAAGTCGTGTGGCAGGCTGGCGCAATCAATCTTGACCAGCGGCTCTTGCGGCCTTGGCCCTAGATAATGGATGAGTGATGCGAGTAAGTCCTTGCCAGTACCACTTTCACCATGAATGAGTACGATGCTGCCGGTGATGGCAACCCGTCTGGCGGTCTCTAATAGTTTGAGTGAGAGTTGGTCATTCGCGACGAAAGCCGATAGAGCTGCTGCAGCCAATGGACTTGTGACAGGTGTGGATCCCGAAGACGGCGCGCTCGCAGCCTTGCGAGGAGTGCGCTGTGTCTTGGGCGTGCGCGACATGATGCGCTACTTTTTCTTGCGGGCCTGAGATTTCGACGCGGATCTCTTCGTGGTTTTTTTGGTCGCCGGTTTAGGGCGGGACGTAGCTGCGCGAATTGCTTTGCCCGTGGCACGGCTGGCTGCGGATTTCGAAGGCTTGCGCCGGGCGGCAGATTTCGCAGCGGGTTCAGTGGTCTCGCTTGCTGAGGCTCGCTTGCCAAGATCAGCGATGCTTAAGCGCTTGGCGGCCTTCCACAAGCGTTCAAGGTCATAAAACTTGCGCGCGCTTTCGGTGAAGACGTGCACAACGAAGTGCACGTAGTCGATGAGCACCCACTCCGCCTGCTTGTAGCCCTCAATGCTGTTGGGATAATTGCCGGCGCGCTTGAGGCGCAGCTCGACCTCGTCTGCAATGGCCTGGACCTGTTTCGGGTTACTGCCGCTGGTGATGAGAAAGAAATCAGTGAAGGCAGAGGATGACTTATCCATCTGCAGAATGACGATGTTCTCAGCTTTTTTATCTTCAGCAGCGTGGGCGGCGAGGGCGAGTTGGGAGCGGGTCCCAGAGGCAGCATTCATTGGTTATAGATTGTAATTTGTAATGGCCAAGATTTGTTACTTCTTGTCAGCCGCGCCGGGGCCCTTGGGCTCTGGTTGGCTTGGCGGTGGCAGTTCCGCGGCGTAAGGCACGGCGACCCCCTGCGAACGCAACGCACGATTAATGATGGGCAGCATGGCCTGCAGCGGGACCGCGCCAGAGATCTTCTCACCATTGATGAACATGGTGGGAGTTGAGTCCACGCCCAAGTCGTCACCCTCTTTTGACGACGCGATCACCTTGCTATCGTCCTGCTTCTTGATGCACGCCTGAAGCTGTGTCTCATTGAGATGATCTTTCTTGCCCTGGTCGAGTGTGAGCCGGTCAAGCTCAGCCACCTGTTGTGGCAAAGCCCGCTTCTCGCCGCTGTCCTTATCCGTGGTGACCGATTTTTGGTTGGCATGGATATAGTCCGCGAAGTTCCAGTAAGCGGTATTGCTCTGCGCGTTGAGGCAATTGGCATCGACGGCAGCATGGTCCGCCCAAGGATGGATGCTGAACAGCGGATAGTCCTTGTAGATGATGCGGATCTTGTCGCCGTAAATTCCCAGCAGATCTTTGTTGAGCGTCTGGTGCATCATGGCGCAGTAGGGACACTCGAAATCGTCGTACGTGATGATGGTGACCTTGGCATGTTTATTTCCGCGGACGGGACGCCCGGCAAGATCGATCTTCGCGCTAGGATCTGATGCGATGTCAAACTTTTCAAGGTGCGCCAGCGTCTTCTTGTCCTTCGAGATGAGGAATTCGAGCGTGGAATCTTTTGTGCCCATTTTTAAAGTAACGGGCAGAGTGTCAAAGCCGGGGATTTCGCTGGGCTTGGTGTCACCTACGGTGATGTCCACGGTGGGCGGAATGGAGTATTGCGAACGCAGTTGAATCTCAATGCGGCGGCTCAATGACAGATCAGCTTGAGAAGAGGGCGCCACAGACGTTTGCGCCTTTTGCGCGGGCGTGGCAGTTTGTGATGGCGCTGGAGTTTGCGCGACACAGGCAACCGCCGCGAACAGGTATAAGAATGGTCTTGAGAATGAGAACAATGCGGAACACCTCATAAATAAAGGCTGATGATTGATTATCTCACGGCGTGGCGCGGTGTTGCGCCGGGAGAAGGCTACGAAGGATGGAGTCAGGACCCGGTGAAACGGGGGTGATTTTCAGACTAATACAGCCGTTCTTGACGCTTCATGTTGCCAAACAGGCCCACGTTCGCCAGCGAGAAAGCAAAGCGAAACTGGTTCTCGTTTCTCACGTTACCGAGCGCATAACGGCGATATTCGGCGCTGATGCCGCAGCAGTCCCAGTTGTGGGTGGCTTGCAGCGAACCGTATTGCAGGAAGTTGAAGTTGGAATCAAAACCGATGCCGGCGGCGGTGCTCCAGCCAAGCTTGTTGGGGCCGCCGTATCCGCCGAGGAAGCGAAATTGATTGAAACGGTCAGGGCCGGGGGTGGGATTTGATACCAGGATCTCACCGGGCGCGCGCAAGAATGCATGGCTTCCGCCAAAGAAGATCTGGCCTAATTTGTAATCTACGAACAGAGTGCTGGCATTGATCCGGCCATGGACGGTGTCGTAGTCGAGTTCCCAAGAACCCTCTATGTGCTCGCTGGCGCTGAGGCGGATCTTTGAGACTATGGGCGAGAAGCGGCGAGGCTCGGTAAGGAACGAGATACCGGCGAAGTCGAGAGAGGTAGTCAATACGTTGCGCTTGCCGTTAACGATTGCGCCGCCGAAGTCGGGATCGAAATAATAGCGTTGTGCAAGTTCCCAGCTGAGCAGTTCGCGCGAAGAATCGCTGCAAGGTTTCTCGACGCCATCTTGATCGAGTTTTTTCTTGGAACAATCCTTATTCACCGGCTTCACGAAGAGGCGTTGAATGACGGCGTACTCGACTTCATTGGTGTCGCTCAGGATGTCTCGCGAGTCGAAACGGATGACGTTCTGGAAGCCGGAGACACCGTCCACCACGCGGTAGATCATGCGCGGCTCTATCGTGTGCTTCAGCCTTTGGCCGAAGACGGGTTTATCAAAGATGCGCTCGAGCGTCGGCGGACGCATCTCGAAATCGCCCTCGATAGCGCGACGGTTGAGGCCGTCGTCAAGGATGTTGCCGTTCACGCCGGTCTGGCGCTCGGTGTAATAAGTGTCACGCAGTCCCAGTTCGGGGCGGAAGGTCCAGCCATGGAGAAAGAGTGGAACGGAAGTGCGCGGGTTCACGTCATAACGGCCCACGACACCATCTGTCTCTACGGTAGGCTGGCTGCGGGTCGCACCGCCGATCTGTCCGTTGAAAGACCAGTAGAACGGTGTGCCGGTGAACTTGCGGTCCACGCTAGAGAAATCAAAACTAGGCACATGGAAGATGGTGATGAGGTCACCGGTGGTAGCGCTCTGAAAATTCTGGTAACGCGCTGCGTAAGCGTTCAGCGAGTAGCCATCAAAATTCTTCGAGACAAAGGTTTGCGACTTCACCTCTGAGTTCACCGCCTGATTAAAACTTTCCGTGAACGCCAGACGGAAGACGAAGGAGCTCAGATAGTTGATGTCGGCGACTCCACGGATGTCATGCGGGATCAGCGTCTCGGCATCGAGCTTGATGTCCTGGCCGCCCTGATCGACTTTGGGCGAACCGATTCCGCGATCTACCACGCCGAAATAATCAAAGTTAATGTCTGAGTATTGGCTGGGGCGGGCACGCAACTCGCCGTGCTGTGACCATCCACGGGCAGAAAAGTATTCGGCGCCGGCGGTGGCATCCACACTGCGGTTGATGGCGAAGTAGACGGCGTCACCGATGATGGTGCCTTTTCGTGACGACTGGCCAAACGTGGGAACCAGGACGCCGGAGTGCCGGCCAAGGTTGGTAGTTGGATGAGTGGCATAAGGCAGATACAGGACGGGAACGCCGTCGATGCGGAACGTCGTGTTGTAAATGCGAGCGCTATCGCTGAGGTCGATGTCAATAAGCTCGGCATCGAGGGTCCACTTGGGCTTGGGCAGCGCGCAGGATGTTACCGAACCGTGGCGTATCACATATTTTTGCGCTCCGGTCTTCTCCACGGATTTGCCGGTAAAGGTGAAGGGCTCAGTCGTGGTAAGCGTTGCATTCCTTGCGCCGATGCCGACGCTGCTTTT
>JAICWB010000080.1 GCA_025935035.1 Terriglobales bacterium | reverse complement strand
GGCAAGGCTCGCTACCTTCTTTATTCGCTTGCTGACGCAAGAAATGGAACCGCGCGATCGCTTTGTCGCGTTTCTCATCCGCATACAGCTCGACATCATCCCCCACCGCGTCTGCGGGAAACAACCCATACACCCCACGCGCAGTGATCAGCTTCTTCTCGATGACCTGGTCGAGCAGCGCATTCCCTTCCTTGAACAATTGCCTTGCCTGCTCGCCTTGCGTCTCGTGTTCAAGTATCCGCGGATAAACGCCCTTCAACCCCCACGCATGGAAGAACGGTGACCAATCAATGAACTCCCGCAACCTCGCCAGCGGAAAATCTTCCAGCACCCGCACACCGGTAAAGCTGGGCGCTGGAATGTCTTCACTTCGCCACTCGATCGGTGTCCGCCGCGCACGCGCCTCCTCCAGGGAGACCGTCTGCTGCTTCGGCGCGGCATGCGTCTTTCGGATAGCCTCATACTCGCCCCGATGTTGCTCTACGAACGCCGTCCGCGATTCATCGCTCAACAGGCTCGTCGTCACCGGAACCGCGCGACTCGCATCCACAATATGCACCACCGGCTCGCTATAATGCGGCGCGATCTTTACCGCCGTATGCGCGCGGCTCGTAGTCGCACCGCCGATCAGCAGCGGCAGCTTGAATCCCTGACGCTCCATCTCGCGCGCCACGTGCACCATCTCGTCCAGCGACGGGGTGATCAATCCGCTCAGGCCGATGATGTCCGCCTTTTCCGCCTTCGCGCGTTCAAGGATCTTCTCGCACGGCACCATCACGCCCATATCGATGACGTCATAGTTATTGCAGGCCAACACCACGCCAACAATATTTTTGCCGATGTCGTGAACGTCGCCCTTCACCGTCGCCAGCAGAATCTTGCCTTGCGCCTTGACTACCTCTCCTGCTGCAGCCCGTGCTTCTTTTTCCGCCTCCATGTAAGGCGTCAGCTTTGCCACAGCTTTCTTCATCACGCGCGCGGACTTCACCACCTGCGGCAGGAACATCTTTCCCGCGCCGAACAGGTCGCCAACGACTCCCATGCCGTCCATCAATGGCCCTTCGATCACCGCCAGTGGACGTCCCAACTTCTCTCGGGCCTCTTCGGCGTCAGCTTCTATATATGTATCAATCCCCTTCACCAGCGCATGCGTCAATCGCTCTTCAACCGTCCCGTTGCGCCACTCTTCCGTTTTCTTTTCGACAGTCGCCTTGTCTTTTCCCTTCAGTGTCTCGCCGTGATCAACCAATCGTTCAGTAGCATCCGCACGACGATTCAGCAAAACATCTTCCACCAACTGCTTCAGCTCCGGTTCGATCTCTTCATACACTTCAAGCATGCCGGCATTCACAATTCCCATATCCATGCCCGCTGAGATTGCGTGATAAAGGAACGCCGAATGGATAGCCTCGCGCACAACATCATTCCCGCGGAAACTGAATGAGATGTTCGAGACCCCGCCACTCACCTTCGCGTAAGGTAGGTTCGCTTTGATCCAACGACATGCGTTGATGTAATCCACCGCGTAGTTGTTGTGCTCATCCATCCCGGTGGCCACAGTAAGAATGTTCGGATCGAAGATGATGTCTTCCGGCGGGAAGCCGACCTCATCCACAAGGATCCGGTAAGCGCGTTCGCATACGCGGATTTTGTCCTCATAACTCGCGGCCTGACCCTGCTCATCGAAAGCCATCACTACGACCGCAGCGCCGTATTTCAAAATAGTCGCGGCGTGCGCGCGAAAAACTTCCTCGCCTTCCTTCAGCGAGATCGAATTAACGATTCCCTTGCCCTGCAGACACTTTAGCCCCGCTTCAATGACCGTCCACTTAGAGGAGTCGATCATCACCGGCACCTTCGCCACTTCCGGCTCGCTAGCCATCAACTGCAGAAAGCGCGTCATCGCGGACACGCCATCGATCATGCCTTCGTCCATGCACACATCGAGCACGTTCGCGCCGTTCTCGATCTGCTGCCGCGCGATGCGCACCGCGTCCTCGTACTTGCCGTCTTTGATCAGGCGCGCGAACTTCGGCGACCCGGCCACATTGGTCCGCTCGCCTATCATGATGTAAACATTTTGCTGCTGAGTGAATGGCTGCGACCCGGAAAGCCGCAGCGGGCGAAAACTTGCGGGACTGGTGCTTGAACTCTCCAATGTCACGCCCGGCTCCCAGCATTCACTTGGGAGACGAGTTCGCCCGCATGCTCACCGAACTTGCGCGCGGGCTGCCCTTCCAGCGCTTTCGCGATCGCCGCAATGTGCTCGGGAGTATTTCCGCAACAGCCGCCCGCAATGTTGATCAATCCCGCGCGGGCAAAATCGCCCAGATATTTCGCCATATCTTTCGGCCCGAAATCAAATCCTGTGTCAGAAAGCGGATTAGGCAACCCGGCATTCGGATACGACGACACCGCAACGTCCGCCTTCTCCGCCAGTTCCTCAAGAAATGGATACATCAGGTCCGGACCGAGCGAACAATTCAGCCCGACCGACAACGGCTTCACGTGCCGCACTGCATTCCAGAAAGCTTCAGTCGTCTGCGCGGAGATCATCGTCTCCCCGCCGCGTCCCACCGCCGCCGAGATCATGATCGGGATATGCTTCCCTTGCTCATCCAACACTTCGCGAATCGCCACCAGCGCCGCCTTGGCGTTCAACGAATCGAAGATCGTCTCTACCAGCAGCAGGTCCACGCCGCCTGCGATCAACCCTCGCACCTGCTGCGCATAAGCTGTCTTCACTTGATCGAAGGTCACAACGCGAAATCCCGGATCATCCGCATCCGGCGAATTAGAGAGCGACACCGTCAGCGGCCCCAACGCCCCGGCAACGAATCGTTGTCGCGAAGTCTCGTTCGCCACCCGGTCAGCCCATTCTCTGCACTGCCGTCCGGATTGCTCATTGATGTCAAAAGCAAGGTCGCCCAAAAACCTATCGTCGATCACCTTCTGGTAAAACTCCGGGTCTTTGCGTCCGCCTGTCTCCCGCGGATCCTCCACAAAAAATTCGCTCTGGGCAATACTCGTCGCACCAAAGGTATTGGTCTCAATGATGTCGGCGCCCGCTTCCAGAAACCGCCGGTGTATATCGCAGATCATCTTCGGCTGCGTCAGCGAGAACAAGTCGCCATTGTTCAGCAAGCCCTTTTTCGCGCCCGCAAAGCGCGTTCCGCGAATGTCCGCTTCGGTCATCCCATAAGTACGGATAGTCGTCCCCATGGCCCCATCGATGATCGCAATGCGCTCTTCGAGGACCTTTTCCAGCGGATGTTTTGGGCGCTTATTCATGGTTTAAATGATGATGCGGGCCGATTTTCGATTCAAACGCTGATGAAATCGGCCGCACCTCTATTATAACGAGCGGCCAAATCGTCGGCTGTTTGCAAGTATGGGGAGACGCAAGTCTCCCCATAGGCTTTGAAATGAAATTGTTGTCAAAAAGTCGCTTTTACTTATGCCCAGCGGCATTCTTAGGCGGCTGATACAGCCCTGGAGTAGTCCTGCCGGCGATGCTTAGCCGATTCCACGAGTTGATCGTAGCTACGGCCAGCGTTAGATCAGCCAATTCCTTTTCGTTGAAAAGGCCTTTCACCTTCTCGTACACTTCATCCGGCACGTGGCCATCGTGGACATTGGTCACGGCCTCCGCCCACAGGAATGCGGCACGCTCGCGCTGTGTGTAATACGGTGACTCTTCCCACGCATCCAGCCCGTACAGTCTCTGTTCAGTCTCGCCCAGCGCGCGCAAGTCTTTCCAATGCATATCCAGGCAGAACGCGCATCCGTTGATCTGGGAAACGCGCAGCTTGATCAAGTGAAGCAGCGCCGGCTCCAGGCCGCAAGTGCTGAGATATTTCTCCAGCCCAAGCATGGCTCCGTAAGCGCCGTGTCCCGCTTTCATGTAGTCGATTCTCTGGTCCATACTGGTCCCCTCCCTCAACTACAAGACTACTCGTCTTCAGCGGCTCACGCATCCCGCCTACTGACGCTTCTTCCGCCTCTGCTCGCTCGCTTTCATGAGTTCACTCATGTCGGCGATCGGCCTGATCTCCCAACTGTTGCCATATTTCAATGAAGGATGCTGGCTCATAAGCTGCACCGCATGGTTCATGTCTCGAGCGTCCAGGATCAGAACGCCTCCCAGTTGCTCTTTGGTCTCCGCGTAAGGACCGTCCGTCGTCGCCACCTTGCCACTGTTCGAGCGCAGCGTCATTGCATCTTCACTCGGATGCAGCCCCTCACCGCTCACGTAATGCCCGTTAGCACGCAAATGGTCGTCATACTCCCAGCAGGAATCGAACATATTGTTGCGGTCGTTTTCCGTCATTCCTTCGAACTTGCTTTTGTCGTAATAGCCAAAACACATGTATTTCATGATTGCTCCTTTTATTGAATTGGTGATGAATGAATTCAGTTGTGGTGCGCCGCAGCGGACGGTGTCCCATCAGCCCACGTCTTCGTGCCTACTAAAAATATCTGCAGCGGAGGAAAGCCTTTGAGTTCCGGGAACGCCTCCGGTGAGACGTACCAATTGTTCACGGCAACGATGGGCGAGTCTTTAACGTTCGCGCCCCAGATCGCGCCATCTTTCTCCGCTTTGTAGATCATCAAATGCGGACCGTTGTGGTTGCCGTCATCCGTCAGGTAAGAATCTTTTCCCATCATGTAGCAGATCGTTCCATGTTCCAGCGCCGGGAACTGCTTCTTGTCGATGGCGGACTTGAGCGCGGCGATGGTTTCGACCTTCGTCTTGCCGGCAAGCAGCAGTTCCGTGCGCTTCAACTCATACGGCAAGACCGACCGTGCCGCCGGCGGATTGAAGCAAGCCGCCCCGCGGACTTTCGGATTCCAAAACTCCGGATGGTCGAACATCGCGCCCCATGAACGTCCCACAAAACACACCCAGCCATTGCTGCCTTGGGCGGCCGTCTCATAACCGTGTCGATTTAAAACCAGGACAGTCGCATCCTTTGAGATCGCATCCGGCGCAGCACTTCGCGCCATCTTGATCTCGGCGTCGCGATTCATCAGGTACTGCTTGATGGGCGCCATGTTGGGGTACGGTTCTTTCTTGTCCTGCGCCGCAGTCGGCAGCGAAACCGTGACAGCGAACAAAGTCAACGCGACTAACGGCAGGTTGTGTTTGTGATTTCGTTTCATTGGCTCTTCCTTTTATTACTTCTGGTGTTTATGCGTTGCGGATGTGGCACCCGCATCCGTCCCGTCAGACCACTTCTTCACTTCCACCACGAACTGCGTGAGGTGTTCCACCGTGGGATCGCTTAGTCCGATCACCGGCGAGCCCGGCAGGTTTGCTCCCCAACTCGCGAGGTCAGCGTCGGTGAAGAAGAACATCAGGTGCGCAGGCCAGTGCGGATTCGTGTCGCCACCATATCCTTGTTTGCCCGTCATGTAACACATAGCTCCCGGCTCCATCGGCGGCACTTCTTTCTTGTCGACGGCGTCCTTGATGGCCTCGGTCATCTGCGCGGGCGTGCGCCCTTCCAGTCCCCATTCGGTTTCCTTGGCGATCCGCACAAGATAAGAACGTGCGCCGGCCGCATTCACGCACATGGGTACGCGGACTTTTGGGTCCCAGAAATCGGGGTCGGCGGCAGATGTCCATCCCCGGCCCACGATACAAACGAAACCGTTCGTACCTTTCACCGCGAGTTCGAACCCATGTCGTCCCAACACCCATATCTCTGCGCTATCTGAGATCGACTTCGGCGCCGCAGTGCGGGCCAATGCGATCTCCGCCCCTCTGTCTTTCATCAAGTACTGCTCGGCCGGCGCAATCTTCGAATAGGTCATCTTTGCCGGAGCGCTCTGTGCGATAACCGGCAGCGCTGAAGCGAATACAACAGCCGCCAAAAAACCTCGAATCGCGAACACCCTAAATCGCTCCCTTAACATTTATTTACCCTCTCCCTTTTCCGGCGCGGGCATGAAGAATATCTCCCGCACCTCGATAGGAAAGCGGCAGGCCTTGACTCCCTTTCGCGCCCACGCGAGCACTTCGTCCATGTTGGCGCACTCCAGTATCCAAAGACCTCCAACGTGTTCTTTGGTCTCAAGGTACGGCCCATCGGTCACTAGCAGCTCCCCATTTTTCTGCGGACGCAGCGTCCGTGTCGCTCCCAAGCCGCCGGCAAACTTTCTCACGCCCGCAGCGATCATCTCGCGGTTGAGGGCATGTATCTCTTCCATCATCTCTGCGGTCTGTGTGGAAGGATCAAAGTCATCGGGAAGGTAACCAGAAACCAGATAGTGCGGCATATCATCTCCTCAGTCTTTCTAACGGCGCTGGCATCGCGCTGCAATGTGTTCATCGTATAGTCGTCGTGAATAGACAAAATCGACAGCGCAATAAGACTTTTTTTAATTTTTTTTGATTTATTTCAATTCTTCGAGCCGTTTTGCCAAAAAACGGCGTTCCGGCTCGCGCGGAGCCAGGGCGAGGGCCTTCTCATAGGACCGTTGAGCTTCCTCGGTTCTTCCCAATCTACGACACAAATCGGCCCGAGCCGCGTGCGCCAGGTAGTAGTTGGCAAGCCGTTCACCTGACAAAAGGCCATCGATCAGCGCCAGGCCACGCTCGGGCCCCTCCGCCATGGCAATGGCTACAGCCCGGTTCAATTCCACGACCGGCGACGGCTGAATCCGCAGCAACTGGTCGTAAAGATTCGCGATGCGTCGCCAGTCGGTTCTCTCCGCCGCGGGGCTCTCCGCATGCGCCGCCGCGATCGCTGCCTGGAGCCCATACGCTCCAAAACGTCCGCTGCGCAACGCGTTCTCCGTCAGCGAAATCCCTTCCACTATCTGGCCCTTGTTCCACAATGACCGGTCTTGCTGCTCCAGCAAGATCACATCTCCATCCGGCGTGGCGCGCGCCGCCCTTCGCGACTCCTGCAGAAGCATCAGCCCCAGAAGACCGATTACCTCCGGCTCAGGAAGAAGTGCCTTAAGCAGTCGGCCTAACCGGATTGCCTCGTTGCTGAGTTCCGCGCCCGCAGCATTTCCCGAATACCCCTCATTAAAGATCAGGTACACCACTAGAAGCACAGCTTCCAGTCGCCCTGACAATTCCTCCGAACTTGGTACCTGGTACGGGATTGCCTTGTCCCGGATCACCGTCTTCGCCCGCACAATGCGCTGCGCCAGCGTGGACGCCGAGACCAGAAATGCCCGCGCAATCTCCTCCGTCGTCAAGCCACAGACCTCGCGCAGCGTAAGCGCCACCTGCCCTTCCGTAGGTAACGCCGGATGGCAGCATGTGAAGATCAATCGCAAGCGGTCATCCTCTATCTCATCATTAGACGCGTTGGCGCCCTCAATAGAAGCCGCCGCGAGTTGTTGGAGGTGGTGTGTGAGCTCCGCCTCCGATTCGTCGAACCGCGCCCGCCGCCGCATCCCGTCAATGGCCTTGAATCGAGCGGTCGAGATCAGCCACGGCCGCGGATTCTCCGGAACACCGTTCTTCGCCCATGATTCCATCGCAGCCGCGAATGCCTCGTGCATCGCCTCTTCCGCCACATCCAAATCCCCCAGTAAACGCACAAGCGTAGCCAGCACCCGACCCGATTCAGTCCGGTACAAGGATTCAATCGTTTCGCTCAATTGTTGGGGAACATCCGCAGGCATTGCAGCAAACTAACAAAACAACGTCCCGTCTCACAACTTTGCAGAATCTCTGCCGTTCAATCTTGACAATCACAAATCTCGCTGCGATCCAGCCGCACAACCCGGTCCCGCAGTCCCTCATCCACGAATAAAGGAGATTCTCAAATGGAAAGCAAAGCCAAAGTCCTCGGTCATCCTATCCACCAAATGCTCATCGCCTTTCCGCTGGGCCTGCTCGGCACCGCCACCATCTTTGACGGCATCCGCAAAGCGACTGAGAACGAAGATTGGGCCACCGCCAGCCACTACATGATCGGCACCGGCGTCGTCACCGGACTCACTGCAGCCGTCCCCGGCTTGATCGACTACCTCGAGATTCCGGAGAACACCCGCGCCAAGCGCATTGGCCTGGTCCATGGCCTCGGCAATGTGATCGTCACCGGATTGTTTGCGGCAAGTTGGTTCGCACGCAGATCAGACTCCAAGAATCCAAGCCGCAAAGCAGTCGCCCTCTCAGCAGCAGGCTTAGGTCTCGCTTGCATAACCGGCTGGCTCGGCGGAGAACTCGTCGATCGCCTCTCGATCGGGGTTGATGATGGTGCAAACGTGAACGCGCCTAATTCGCTCACCACCCGCCAACTGCCGAAGGCTAGCTGAGCTGAAAATTAATCTTTCGCACCCCTTGACGTTCGCCGTCATCTATTCTGATAATGGATATGAGGTTGGGTAAGTCATTATCTTTTAGTTATATGTTGACTGATTTATAACAGGTATGGGTATACCCTATCTGTTGCAAACAATAATACTTAGCGAAAGGTATGCCTGTAAGTCGGTGATTCTTAAAGATCAGTGTAAATCCCGAAAGGGTATATACCCGCATTCAATGTTTTCAAAGGTTTAACGCGATACCCGGCTAAGGTATCTTGTTTTCAAGAATTTACCCTGAAGCCTTTGAGAATGACGAATTTACGATCAACGAGGGGGAGGGGGTAGGGCAGATAGAGCGATAGCGGAATCCACAATAGGCATCCTTTTTCCCTTATTTGGAACCCAATGAGAGGTAAGTTTCTCGTTTCCGCCCTCATACAAGGTTTCATAAGCAGTGCCCGATGGAGGAATGTCCGTGAAAACCATTCTGTTTGTGGACGACAACGAAGCTCTCGCCCGTCTCTCTTGTGACATTCTCCAGATGCACGGCTATCGTGCCATCAGTGCCTTCAGCGGCGAGGACGCCCTCGCCAAGATGGACAAAGAGAAGTCTGACCTGGTGGTGACTGACGTCCGCATGCCCGGCATCAGCGGCATCGAGCTTGCCAACAAGCTCCGCGAGAACGATCCTAAAATGCCCATCATCGTAGTCACCGGCTATGACCATCAAGGCGTCAGCCAGGATCTAGTAGTTCTGCCGAAAGCCGATCTGTTCCCTAACTTACTGGACCAGATCAAAACGCACCTGAACGCAGCCGATGGCAAGAACGCCAATGCTTCAACCGAAAACAAGGAAAGTTTGAAAGCCAGCTAGAGTCAGCCCTCCTCCAACACGACTGCGGGCCTCGGCCCGCAGTTTGCTTTTGCCTGTAAACTTTTCAGCGTGCGACGCCTGATCATCAACGCAGACGACTTCGGCCTCACCGCCGGAGTGAATCATGCCATTGTGGAATGCCACCGCGCCCGCGGCGTGACCTCAACCACGTTGATGGCCAACTCCCGAGAGTTCGCGCAAGCTGTGGACCTAGCCAAGGCCTATCCAAAACTCGGCATCGGATGTCACGTTGTCTTAGTTGATGGCGAGCCACTCGCACCGGCTGC
This sequence comes from Terriglobales bacterium, assembly GCA_025935035.1. Lineage (GTDB taxonomy): Bacteria > Acidobacteriota > Terriglobia > Terriglobales > Acidobacteriaceae > JAICLA01. The sequence continues at coordinate 1,942 of JAICWB010000080.1, read as the reverse complement.
AAACGTATGCTCTTTGCTCGCGCCCGAAACACACCGGTTTCGCAGAAGCGCCAGCGAGTTCGCGCGTGCTGCCGTGCAAAAGCAGATTTCGGCCGACGAGATCACTGCTGAAGCATCAACTCAGATTCGCAAGATAAGAGATGCAGGCGTAAGGCTCACACACGTTGACACGCACAAGCACACGCACATGTTCCCGGTTGCGTTAAAAGCGATCCTTACAGCGGCGAAGGAATCGGGCATCGGCGCAATCCGCAATCCATTTACACCGCTACATGCCGTCAGCAAAGCCGCTATCGTTCAGCAGCCCGCGCTTTGGCTGCGCTACATGCAAGTACGCATGCTCAACAGATATGCCAGTGGATTCCGCCGGGCGGTAAACGAAGCTGGGCTGAAAACCACTGATGGCGCATTCGGAGTGATAGCCACCGGGCTGCTGGACGAAGCGCTGTTCCGTGGCATTCTCGACTCGATTCCCGAAGGCACCTGGGAGTTAGTCTGCCACCCCGGCTACAACGATGCCGCGCTAGCCAATGTGAACACGCGGCTGCGCGAATCGCGCGTCATTGAGCGGGACGTGCTGACCACGCCGCAAATCCGCGACGAGATCCGCCGGCGCGGCATCGAACTCATCACTTTTGCTGACATTTAATAGAATCCTCGCCCTTGAACCTGCGTCTAATCGAATACGTCGAACGACCCCATGGCCGAAGCCCGCAAATTCCGTATCGGTATCACCTGTTACCCCACCTACGGCGGCAGCGGTGTGGTGGCCACTGAGCTAGGCATAGAGCTGGCCAACCGCGGACATGACATCCATTTCATTTCATATTCACAACCGATCCGCCTGATCGAAGACCACCCGCGCATTCATTTTCACGAAGTAGAAGTCTCGCAGTATCCATTGTTTCAATACCCGCCGTATGATCTAGCACTGGCCACACGCATGGCGGAGGTCGCTCAGATTTATGATCTCGATCTCCTGCATGTTCACTATGCCATTCCCCATTCAGTAAGTGCGCTGCTTGCGCGGCAAATGCTGGCGAACGCCCGCAATGGCGGAAAACGTAATTTGCCTTTCGTGACTACGCTGCATGGAACAGACATAACCCTGATTGGCCTGGATCGCTCCTATTTGCCGATCACCCGCTTTTCCATCGAACAAAGCGACGGCGTCACCGCAATATCAGATTATTTGAAAGAGCGAACAGTCAAGGAATTTGACGTGCAGAATGAAATCAATGTCATCCCGAATTTCGTGAACTGTGATCTCTATTCACGCAGCAACAAACATGCTGACGATCGCTCCCGCTACGCGGAACCGAATGAACGGATACTGGTTCACCTTTCGAATTTCCGGCCCGTGAAGCGTGTCTGTGATGTGGTGGAAATATTTGACCGCGCGCAGAAGAAGGTCCCAGCTCGGCTGATGATGATCGGCGACGGTCCAGACCGCGCAAATGCAGAATATCTTGTACGTAAGAAGGGATTGCAGAAACGGGTTCATTTCCTCGGCAAAACAGACAACGTCGAGAATAAGCTTGCTATCTGCGACCTGATGCTTATGCCTAGCGAACTGGAATCATTCGGCCTCGCAGCGTTGGAAGCGATGGCCTGCAAGGTGCCAACCATCTCTACGAACGTTGGCGGCGTGCCGGAACTGATCGAGCATGGAAAATCCGGAATGTTGGCCGATGTGGGCGATGTGGACACCATGGCAAGGTACGCGGTTGACCTATTATCAGACGAAAAAGCCCTGCGCACCATGGGCGAATCCGCCCGATTTAAGGCTCAATCAGATTTCTGCGCGACGAAAATCATCGCGAAGTATGAAGCGCTCTACGCGCGTGTCCTGGCTCGTTCGCTGTAGATCCGGTCAGCGGCAGACCGGGCCAAGTCAGTCTCCAACGTCGGAAGTTCCAGCCGCACGAGTGTGCCTTCGCCG
>JAICWB010000352.1 GCA_025935035.1 Terriglobales bacterium | reverse complement strand
TTGCGCGAAGCTGTGCAACTGGAGGACAGATTGAAGTATGACGAGCCGCCAGACTGGTTCTATCCCGTGCGGGAGACCTTGGGCGGAGCATTGCTCAGCGATGGCAAAGCTGAAGAGGCCGAAAAAGTGTTTCGCACGGATCTTCAGAAGAATCCCCGTAACGGACGTTCACTGTTTGGATTGAGCGAATCACTACGCGCTCAGGGAAAGAAAAGCGAGTCGGAACTAGTGGATGCCCAATTCAAAGATGCGTGGAAGAAAGCGGACACCAAACTGAAAGTCAGTGGGCTCTAGACGCATCGGGAAATGGCGTATTCTCAGGCGCATTGTAAGTCTCTTTCATCTTGTCACGCACCTTCTTAGCCAGCTTCTCGATCTCATCTGTCTTGCGGATGACGTCAAGAGAGAGCGTATTGTCGCCGGCGGCGTCAACGCTCTTTTTTAGTTCTGTGGCGAGGTCGAGCAGCTTGGTGGTGTCCTGTTGGATCTCTTTCACCCTATCTTTGTTCATGGCCTTCGCCTGGTCCTTCTTGATCTTGGCCTCAATCGGGTCGTCTTGCCGATGAGCGCCGAATTGCGCGGGCGCAGCGGTGACCGAAAGGGACATCAGCAAAAGAGCAGACAAGAATATTTTCATAAAAGCATCTTCCTCATGGATTAACAATGAAGCCCTGATTATATGAGACGCGGTAAACGCCATTTGGGTTCAACTTGAATTGTTATAATCGCGTTTCGCGCAAGTTGGCTCGTTATTTGTATGCAAAACGCCCTCGAAGCTAAAGGACAGATCGTCCAGAACATCGTAGTCGGCTGGCGAGTCGATCTTGCCCATTGGATCGAAAAAGATGCGCCCAAGTTCGTAGTAGTGCTGGTGGTCGCGTTCATCCTGATTCGGCTGCTAAGACTCATCACCGGTCACCTGGAGGGTTTGGGGCGCCATGCGCCGGCAGGCATACGGGCCCAGCAGTTGCGGACCCTGGCTGGCATCGTGGGCAGTGTCGGCGCATTCGTCATCTATTTCCTGGCATTGATGCAGGTGCTACCGCTATTCGGCATTGACATGAAGCCCGTGCTGGCAAGCGCGGGCATTGTGGGATTGGCCGTGGGCTTCGGTGCGCAAACCGTCGTTAAAGACGTGATCAACGGGTTCTTCATCCTGTTTGAGAACCAGTACGACATCGGCGACACAGTGAGAATCGCGGGTGTACAAGGCACAGTGGAAGCGATGACACTGCGCCGCACCATTCTGCGCGATACGGACGGCACGGTGCACATCACACCAAACAGCGAGATTCACGTGGTGAGCAATCTGACGCGTGATTGGAACCAGGTCTCGCTGAAGATCACGGCCGATTACAACGAGCACAGCGACCGCGTGATCAAGATATTGCAAGAAGTCTCGGCTGACATCTATGCGGAACCTGCGTTCAAAGACGCTTTGGTCGCTGAGCCGGAGGTGCCGGGCATCGAGCGCGTGACGGGAAGTGAAGTGGAGTACTTGATGACCGCGAAGGTAAGACCGGGCGAACAACATCGCGTGAGCCGAGAGTTGCGCAAGCGTATTAAGGCCTGCTTCCAGAAGAATGGGATCAAGACCGCAAGCCAACCGAAGATATTTGT
>JAICWB010000228.1 GCA_025935035.1 Terriglobales bacterium | reverse complement strand
TTCGGCCTGGCCAAGCTGACTGGCCCCAACAAAAACAGTGGCGAGACCGCCGCCACCGTGGATCATCTCACCAGTCCCGGCACCGCTGTCGGCACCGTGGCCTACATGTCGCCCGAACAAGCACGCGGCAAAGAGTTAGATCCTCGAACTGACATCTTCTCCTTCGGCGCCGTGCTCTACCAGATGGCCACCGGCAAGATCGCCTTTACCGGCGATACCTCCGCCGTCATTTTCGACAACATCTTGAATCGCGCCCCCATCGCTCCTATCCGCATCAACCCCACGCTGCCGGAAAAACTCGAGGAGATCATCAACACCGCGCTCGAAAAAGACCGCGACCTGCGCTGCCAGAGCGCCAGTGAAATGCGCGCTGATCTAAAACGCCTGCGCCGCGACAGCTCCGGCCGCTCTCAGGCCGTGCCTGTCGCAGCAGACTCAACCGTAGCCGCCGCGACAGCCGCACTTACTTCGCATGTTTCCACCCCTGCAGCGCCGGTCGCGACCCATCCCCCCTCCGGCAGCTCTGCAGTCATCGCCACCGCGAAGAAGCATTGGGCTACAACGACAGGTGGATTGCTTTTCATCGTGGCCATTCTCGCTGCAGCGGTCTTCGGCGTGTACACGTTGATCACGCGCAATCAATCGGTAGCCTTCGATCACACCACGCTAACCAAGGTCACCGATTCAGGTACAGTCGGTCTTGTCGCCGTCTCACCTGACAGCAAGTACATCCTTTATACGCAGCGCGACTCCCAGGGGCAGACCGGTCTCTGGATCCGCAATATTCCCAGCGAGAGCAACACGCAGATCGTTCCCGCTGATGACGTCCAATATGGCGGCCTGAGTTTTTCCCCAGACGGCAACTTCATTTACTTCACACGCAATTCACCGGAGAATCGCCCGGTTTATTTTCTTTTCCGCGCTCCCGTGCTCGGCGGCGATCCGCGCAAGCTCGTGACCGACATTGACAGCAACGTCACTTTCTCGCCTGACGGCAAGCAGCTCGCCTTCTATCGCGCAAACAGTCCTGAGACCGGCAAGTACCGACTGATCGTCTGCGACATCGATGGCGGGAATCAGCGCGATGTGCTCGTCGCGAATCTGCCCACGCCCAACCCCCAGATCAGTTGGTCGCCGGACGGAAAAGTCATTGCGCTTGCCCTGGTTCAGCCCACGAAAGATGCCATCGGTTCTGTCTCAGCTTTGGATGTACAGACCGGCGAGCAGACCATCTTTTACCAGTCGCGATACAACGCTATTAACTCCACCGCGTGGTTCCCATCGGGCAAGGAATTAGCCGTCACCTTCTCAGGCAAAGACACGGCTTTCACCCGCACACAGATCGGCATCGTTACATATCCTGACGGCAATTTCCGTTCAGTGACTAACGATCTGAACACCTACAACAATGTAGGCGTTTCCAGTGATGGCAAGATAATCGCCACCATCTTGCGTGACATCAAATATGACGTTTACGTCATTCCCTTCGAGAACGGCTCTGACGCCAACGCCACGCAACTCACCTTCCATCACCCTTCGAACAACCTCACTTGGTCAGCCGATGGCAATGTGATCGCCGATTCTGATTTCAAGATCACCAGCTACTCTCCCAAGGGCGGCTCGTCCGCGCCGATCGTCAACGATTCTGAGCATCCATCTGCCGCAGCCGCAGTCTGCGAAGGCAAATACCTGGTCTTCTCCAGTGCCTTCCATACGGCGGATTTCGCCGTCAACCTCTGGCGTTCGGATTTGAATGGCGGCAATCTGAAACAACTCACCAGCGGACGTCGTGATACCGGCGCGCGCTGCGCCATCACCGGTAACGATCCATGGGTTTATTACCAGGATGAGACCAATGCAGACACCATCATGCGCGTCAACATCGATGGAGGTCAGCCTGAATTCGTCGCTAAGGCTCCCAACAATAACGATTTCGAACTTTCTCCCGATGGGTCGCTGCTGACGGTTCCCGTCGTGACCGGCCCATTGCAATTCCAGATCGGCATTTTCAAGACTGGTTCGAAAGAAAAACCTTCCACAGTACCGTTCGATACACACTCGACAGGCATCGTCCGCTTCACCGCAGACAGCAAGAACTTTGTGCAGGTCATTCGTGACAAGGGTGTGGACAACGTGTGGCTCTATTCGCTCCAGATGAAACCTATCCGCCAACTTACCCACTTCACCAAAGAGTTCATCTCTGACCTGAAGGTCTCACCTGACGGCAAGCAGATCGCCATCCAGCGCGGACACACTGAAGCCGACGTTGTCCTCATCAAAGACGCCAAGCAGAAGTAATCACGCCCAAGCCAATACAACGGCTCCGCAGGTGATCAACCCGCCGCCGAGCCAGTGGTGCCACGTCATCTTCTCGTGCAGGAATGCCGCGGCAAGCACGAGCACGAACACGACGCTCAACTTATCGATGGGCGCAACCTTCGACGCTTCGCCTAACTGCAGCGCGCGGAAGTAGCACAACCAACTCAGTCCAGTCGCGAGTCCTGACAGCGCCAGGAACACCCAGGTCTTGCGTTGGATCGTCGCCAGCGATTGCGTGTTCGTGTACATCGCCACCGACCACGCGAACACTACGATCACCACGGTGCGGATCGCCGTCGCAAGATTGCTGTCCACATCTTTCACGCCGATCTTCGCCAAGATCGCGGTCGCACCAGCAAACGCCGCCGACATCAAACTCCACACTAGCCAACTATTCATGCGCGCATCCTCGAGCGACAATTACAAATCAGAAATCGCAAATTGCAAATAAAAACGGGGCCTTATTCGGCCCCGCTTCCAACTTGATGCTAGGTGCTCGGTGCTAACTGCTACTTCACCTCGACCGCGTCTTTCAGCTTGAAACTCAGCGCAGTCTCCGCGGGCAACACGATCTCTTTGTTGCCCGTGAAGTAAGTTCCGCCGGTTCCCGCAGCAGCGCCAGCGCCTGCTCCGATGGCCGCGCCCTTACCGCCGCCCGCCAGTCCGCCGATGAGCGCACCCAGTCCTGCGCCGCCGCCGATCATCACCGCGCTGCGCTTGCCTTTGCCTTTCACCGCGCGGTCAACCGTGGAAGTATTCACTGCCACTTGCTGTCCGTTGAGCGTGATCGACGTGAGCCGCAACTCGAGCCTTGCTCCGCCTTTGAACTTGCCCAGCGGTTGCGCGTCCACGACCGTTCCGGCCGCCGAAGCACCTTTCGGCGCGAGCTCGCGTCCGCCAACTTCCAGCGGCTCAGCCAGCGTGGCGCTGAATCCTTGACCTGACGTGCTGGTCTTCGATCCCAGCGTCTCACCCAAACGCACAGTCACGACCGTTCCTGCCGGAACAACCGTCGCAACCGGCGCAGCGGGCGACAGTCCCGGATTCGTTCTGGTTCCTCGGCTCGCGGTCGCTCCCTTCGCAGGCGCCGCATTATTGGCAGCAGTTCCGCTGGCGGGCGCAGCTTGTTGTGCGTTTCCATTCGCGTCTGTTGTGCTGGCTGGCTCGCTCGGCTTGCTGCATCCGGCAAAGAACGCCAGCATCGCCATCATCGACAGCAATAAAAAGATTCGTCGCATCGTTTTCTCCCTCGATTTTTGGAACATGTCTTCCAGATCTGGATCGATTAAACCGAACAGCTAAAAAGACGAAGTGGCACAACTCGTTTGAAGGGACGCCCGCCGGGCCTGCTCACAATATATTTAGGGTTCGTTACCCGCCCGGCGCAGATGAACTTATTACATACCTTGGATTCGGAAAAGTCACGTCAGGGCTATTTACTGTGATGGCAATAGCTAGACTGTGGCAGTGACTGGCGTCCCGGCGGCCAGCACAAACCGCCCGCACCCCGGGAAAATCTGCTGGGGAGTACCCCCCCCCCCATACTTTTTCGCAAAGTATTCAATCGGTGGGAGTTAAGCCCTACTCCATGGCCTAAAGTATTGATAACAATACAAGTTAAGTATCAAAGTATTGATTCGCAAGGACTTATCTATATATCAAAATGCTATACGGAGTCCAAACGTGTTAATCATTATTAAACCGAACCCGGCTCTTATGTCAAGCGCTTTGCTTTACTTTTAAATCTTGGCAATCACCGATCATGGCAATCATCAATCTCCAGCCACTAGCCACTGGTTCAATCAGTCGTCGCCAAACAGCTTGCTCACGGGCGCGCCCTCTTCGCCTTCCACGCTGGACACCACGCTGAAGAACGCGTCTGAGACTTCGCCGTCGTCGCCCACAAACTTCATCTCCCGATACTTCACACTGGCCGTGATCACGCGTCCGTCCTTATGACGACCGCGAAAGATCACCGCCACCTCCGCCACCGGCGCGGCGAGCAACTGCTCCACCGCCGCCAGGTCCTCATCAGGAAAGGCCAATATCCGCGGCCACGGCAGCGACTTCAACTCGTCGGCGCTGTACCCCACCAACTTGCAGAACAACTCATTGGCCGCCACAAACCGCCGCGCCTTGCGGTCAAACACATAAGCCGGTAACGGCAAACTGTCGAGCGTGTTGTGGATCGCAGATTGATTGTTCCTGGCCAAAGGTCGCGCTCACGTGCAACGTGGATCGAGGAAGTCGATGTTGATTTAGCTTTTGACTTTCCTGACTACTAACTACTGTTATTAGAACACCGCCGGACGCCCGCTGTTGTAAGTAGCTGGCCGCCGGACCGCTGACCAACCGTTACCTAAGGACGCGCACGTTTGGCGATGGCGCGCTTCGGCGCCCGCAAAAGAAACGCGTTTGCCCGCCTCCGCAAAAACAGAAAAGCCGCCCGAAGGCGGCTTGTTCTGCAGAATCCTCAAGAAGGATTATTTGACGAATCGCTTACGCAGCGTGCCGCTCAATCCTAGCAATCCGGATCCCAGCAGCAGCAAGCCTGCAGGCTCCGG
>JAICWB010000274.1 GCA_025935035.1 Terriglobales bacterium | reverse complement strand
CATCGTGGCGAACCAACCGGCGTTCCTTGCCGGCGTGCTCGATATCAACGCATCGGTGAAGGGAGCACGGTTTGTCCGCTTCTGTGATGCGTTCAATATTCCCCTGATCACATTCGAAGACGTGCCGGGATTTCTGCCGGGCACGGTTCAGGAATTCGGCGGCATCATTCGCCACGGCGCGAAACTTCTCTACGCATTTGCCGAAGCCACCGTGCCCAAGCTCACCGTCATCACGCGCAAAGCTTACGGCGGCGCGTATTGCGTCATGTCGTCGAAGCACATTCGCACAGACATGAACTTTGCGTGGCCGACGGCAGAGATCGCGGTCATGGGCCCGGAAGGCGCGGTTAACATCGTGTACAAGCGCGAGCTTGAGAAAACGCCGGAAGCCGAAGTCGCCGCGGCCCGTGCGGAAAAAGTGAATGAGTTCCGCGAGCGATTTGCGAATCCCTATGTCGCCGCCGAGCATGGATACGTGGATGCGGTGATCTTGCCACGAGAGACGCGCAAGAAACTTATTGACGCGCTAGAGATGCTGCAAGGCAAGAGAGATAAGAATCCGCCGAAGAAGCACGGGAATATTCCTCTGTGATGCAGAGGCCAGGTCTCAGCGTCAAGCATTCAGAGATTTGCCGCCATGTGAGTGATGAAGGTTTTGCAATAGCTAATGACCTTCTCGATAGAGGTGTTGTTTCGCGGCTCTGCAGGCTATTTGAATCGTCAAGTCACGGCGAAAGAAATCTGCTAGAGCTTTCCGACGTGTGTGACCTAACAAGGTGTAACGAAGTTCGGGAATTGGTTTCAGCAATCTTGGGTCGTGAGTGTTTTGCAGTCCGCGCCATTTTGTTCGATAAAACGCCCGAAACAAATTGGAATGTGGTTTGGCACCAGGACCGAGTCATCGCTGTACAACAGCGCAAAGATTCGTATGGTTTTCGGGGCTGGTCAATGAAGGCCGGTGTCCACCACGTTCAACCGCCCGCTGACATTGTGGGCGGTATGCTCGCTTTGCGATTACATCTTGACGATTGTGGCGAGAGTAATGGTCCGCTGCAAGTGATCCCGGGTTCTCACAAGTTTGGATTCATCGCTGACGCCTCACTCCGAGGGTGGAAGGAAAAGCAATCAGTTACTTGTGCAGTCAAAAGCGGAGACGCAATCCTGATACGGCCTCTGCTGCTTCATTCATCGTTAAAGTCAGTGATGCCGCAACGCAGACGGGTAATCCACATCGAGTTCGCGTCTTGTGAACTGCCTGACGGTCTGCAGTGGCATTCACGCGTCGCCTAGCCCGCCAATTCTCCACGCGCTGCGGTAAAATCAAAGGTTACCCTCATCGGAGCAGACCTACATGAATACCTTTGGCAGCCGCGCCACGTTGAAATCCGGTTCCCGCGAGTATGAGATCTTTTGCCTTGATTCGCTCGATAAGCAGGGCATCAGCACGAAGGACCTTCCGTATTCGCTACGCATCTTGTTGGAGAACCTGCTGCGCAATGAGAACGGCAAGTCTGTCACGGCCGAAGATATTCAATTCCTCGCGCAGTGGAAGGCGGCTGACGATCCTTCCCGCGAGATAAGTTTTGCTCCGGCGCGCGTGCTCATGCAGGATTTCACCGGCGTTCCCGCGGTCGTTGACTTAGCGGCAATGCGTGATGCAGTGAAAGGCTTTGGCGGCGACCCTTCGATGATCAATCCGCTGCAGCCCGCGGAACTGGTGATTGACCACAGCATTCAGGTGGATGAATACGGCAGCGCGAAGGCTTACTCTGCGAATGGCATCCTGGAATTCGAGCGCAATCGTGAACGTTATGCATTCCTGCGTTGGGGACAAGGCGCGTTCCAGGATTTTGCCGTGGTGCCGCCGGAGATGGGCATCTGCCATCAGATCAACTTGGAATATCTGGCGCGCGTGGTCTTCACTACGTCGCCCAACGCTGCGCACAATGGCGGCGGCAAGCTACAGGCGTATCCGGACACGCTGGTGGGCACCGACTCACACACCACGATGATCAACGGGCTCGGGGTATTGGGCTGGGGCGTGGGCGGCATTGAAGCCGAGGCCGCCATGCTTGGTCAGCCGGTATCGATGCTCATTCCGCAAGTGGTCGGATTTAGGTTGATCGGCGAATTGCGCGAGGGTTCTACGGCCACAGACCTCGTACTTACGGTCACGGAGGCATTGCGCAAAGTCGGTGTCGTCGGAAAGTTTGTCGAATATTTTGGTCCAGGACTTTCGCAACTGGCGTTGGCTGATCGCGCCACCATCGCCAACATGGCGCCGGAATATGGTGCTACCTGCGGCATCTTCCCGGTGGACGACGAGACTCTCAAATATCTGCGCATGACCGGGCGCAGCGCCGAACAGATCGCGCTGGTCGAGGCGTACTGCAAAGAACAAGGACTGTTCCACAACGCGAAGACGCCGGAGGCGACCTACTCGCAGGTTGTCGAACTCGACCTGAGCAAGATCGAGCCCAGCGTCGCCGGGCCGAAGCGTCCGCAGGACCGCGTTGCGTTGGGGCAGGTAAAGAAATCATTTGCCGACGCGTTGCCGTCGCTGATCGTGCCGAACAAAGCGGGTAAAAGCGGCCCGTCCCCAGACGCGCGGCAGCTCGCGCGCATGGACGCAGAAGGCGGCGCCGCTGCCGGTCAGGAAGATCCCAATTCGCCTGCCGCGCATAAGCATGTTGATGCGCGTAGTTTGAAGCATGGAGATGTGGTCATCGCTGCCATTACCAGTTGCACCAACACTTCGAATCCTTCGGTGATGTTGGCCGCTGGATTGCTGGCGAAGAAAGCGTCAGAAAAAGGTTTAAAGGCGAAACCGTGGGTGAAGACTTCGCTCGCGCCGGGTTCGCGCGTGGTGACCGAGTACTACAAGAAGTCCGGCCTCGACAAATATCTGGAGAAGATGAACTTCTTTACTGTGGGTTACGGATGCACCACCTGCATCGGTAACTCCGGCCCGCTGCCTGAGGATATATCGCGCGAGATTGATGAGAAGGGACTGGTGGTCGCGTCGGTTCTCAGCGGCAATCGCAATTTTGAAGGGCGTATCAACTCCGAGGTGCGCGCGAATTACTTGATGTCGCCGCCGCTGGTGGTTGCTTATGCCATCGCTGGCACCATGGACCTCGATCTGCAAAATGATCCCATTGGCACAGGTACTGACGGCAAACCGGTTTATCTCAAAGATATTTGGCCGACACAGAAAGAAGTGAATGCGGCCATCGCCTCGGGCGTCGATTCCAGCATGTTCGTGAACAATTACAAATCAGTCTTCGCCGGCGATGATCGCTGGAAACATCTGCCCACGCCTCAAGGTGACACCTATACATGGGACGAGAAGTCCACATACATCAAGAAGGCTCCGTATTTTGACAATATGCCGCCATTCCCGCAGGCGGTGCAAGAGATCACGGGCGCGCGTTGTCTGGCGATTCTCGGCGACAGCGTGACTACGGACCACATCTCTCCGGCGGGCTCTATCAAGAAGAACGGCCCTGCGGGCGAATATCTAATGAAGCTGGGGGTGCAACCGGCGGAGTTCAATTCTTACGGTTCGCGGCGTGGCAACCATGAGGTGATGGTGCGCGGAACATTTGCGAATGTTCGCTTGCGCAATAAGATGGTGCCGGGGTCGGAAGGCGGCGTCACTAAGTACGTGCCTAGTGGCGAGACCATGTCGATCTTTGATGCATCGGTTAAGTACGCGGCGGACAAGACTCCACTGATCATTGTTGCAGGCAAGGAATATGGTTCCGGAT